>JBBQGD010000069.1:0-16057 GCA_038322655.1 Bacteroidales bacterium
ATTTTCGTCGAAATCAAGGATAACAACATTAATTTTCTGATCAAGCTGAACAATTTCTTCAGGATGATTGATACGTCCCCATGAAAGGTCGGTGATGTGGATAAGTCCGTCAACACCGCCAAGGTCGATAAATACACCGTATGATGTGATATTTTTAACGATTCCTTCAAGAACCTGGCCTTTTTCGAGTTTCGAAATAATTTCGATTTTCTGAGCTTCAAGTTCGTCTTCAATAAGTGCTTTGTGCGATACAACCACATTCTTATATTCGTGGTTGATCTTAACGATTTTGAATTCCATAACTTTCTCAACATACTGATCGTAGTCGCGGATAGGCTTAACGTCAATTTGTGATCCGGGAAGGAAAGCTTCGATACCGAAGATGTCGACAATAAGTCCACCTTTGGTACGGCATTTTACAAAACCATTGATAATTTCCTGTGTTTCGAAAGCGGTGTTAACACGCTCCCATGAACGGAGTATACGGGCCTTTTTGTGTGAAAGCTGAAGCTGTCCACCCATATCTTCCTGGTTTTCAACATACACTTCAATTGTATCACCAATCTTTAGATCAGGGTTGTAACGTGTTTCCGATACCGGAATAACACCATCAGATTTAAACCCAATGTTTACAACAACTTCGCGACTGGTAAGACCAACAACCAGGCCATCAAGAACTTCGTGATCGCCGATTGAACTTAGTGTTTTTTCATAAATGTCTTCTAAACGCTTGCGGTCAGCAGGTTTATATGATTCATGTTTCTTACCGATGGCATCCCAGTCAAATTCAGCTGGCTCTTCAGGAGCTTCAGGAGTTTCAGGAGCCTTCGGAGCTTCTGCAACAACTTCCTTTACTTCAGGAACTTCTGCAACAGCTACTTCAGCAACTGGTTCAACTTCTGCAACAACAGGAGTTTCAGCAACTTCAGCAACTGGTTCTGGTTCTGTTTCTGCAACTACAGGAACTTCTTCAACTGCAGGGACTTCTTCGGCAATTTCTTCAACTTTGGTTTCAACCTCAGCAACCGGTGCTTCAACATTTTCAACTACTTCATTAGCAGTTACTTCAGCTGATTTCTCGACATTGTTTTCTTCGTCGTTAACTTTAACGTCGTCACTCATATTTTTTTTATTCTTTGTGACCTTCCGGTTCGGCCGGTTAAACATTGAGTTGATTTATAGTCAGATACATCGATTTACTTACCGGAAAAGGAAAAGCGATACACTGCTAAAATGGGGTGCAAAGGTAATAATTTATTTTCAAATAAAATGCCGCATTCCGATTTAATTTAACAGTGCCATCATTCAGTTTTTTTTATACTTTCGCCCTTATGAAACCTATACGTATTACTGCCGTTTCCTATTACAATACGCTCCCGTTTATATACGGATTAAAGCATTCCAGTTTGCTGTCAGGCTACGATCTGAGCTTGGATGTTCCATCCGAATGTGCACGAAAACTTCGTGACAACGAAGCAGATGTCGGACTGATCCCGGTTGGCGCATTAGCAGGAATACCAGGTTACAAACTGGTCAGTAATTTATGCATCGGTGCTGATAAAGATGTAAAATCGGTTTTGCTGCTTGCAAATAACGCATTGCCAACCATAAAAACCATTTATCTGGATACCGACAGCCTTACTTCAGTGAACCTGGTAAAGATACTGGCACGGGAATACTGGAAAATCAGTCCAGAATGGAAAAGCCTGTCCGAATTAAAAGACACTCTTTCAACTGATGAAGGAATGGTCCTGATTGGTGATAAAACCTTCGGGCTGTCGAAGAAATACCCTTTTTGCTATGACCTGGCAGGCGAATGGATAAAATTCACCGGCTTGCCCTTTGTGTTTGCCGTATGGATTTCGCTCAGGCCATTACCTGCTGATTTTAATGCCTCATTCCAGAATGCTTTGGCATGGGGAGTTGAACATCGCGAAAAATCTGTTATCGTGGCAAATAAGCCTCATATCACAGAGCAGGAACTTGTTTCATACCTTAAAAACGATATCAGCTACCCACTTGATAATGAAAAACTGAAAGGGATGAAAATGTTCCTGGAATTGCTTTCCTCAACTAATTCATTAATCTGACGTATTTTTCATAATTTTATTCAAAATACCATGCTATGGATATTCAAAATAAAATTTCAGCCTTCGATGCCAATGGCGTAAGCTTTGCAAACGGCAATATTTATGGTTTACCCTTTGAACCTGAAGATGCGAAACTTGTCATTTTACCGGTTCCATGGGAAGTAACTGTTTCTTACCGGGCCGGAACTGCCAGGGCACCTGAAGCCATTCTCGAAGCTTCATACCAGGTTGATTTACTTGATCCTTTTGTTACGGATGCATGGAAACTTGGTATTGCCATGAAAGAGGTTGATACGGGAATAAAAGAAAGGAGCACTGATCTTCGCTTTGATGCTGAACGCTATCTCCGGCAATTATCTGCAGAAAATGGCGCCGGTTTGCATGTGTCAGCTGAATCTATTCGTGATAAAATAAACCTTGCCGGCCAGGAACTGAATGAATGGGTTAAAACTGAATCAACAAACCTGTTCAATAATAATAAAATTGTTGCAATATTGGGTGGCGATCACAGTACACCACTCGGTCTATTGCAGGCTCTTGCGGAACAAAACCTGTTGTTCGGAATTTTACAAATCGATGCACATGCTGATTTACGTGAAGCTTACGAAGGTTTTGAATTTTCGCATGCATCTGTTATGTTCAATGCACTTAAAATTTCGCAAATCACCAAACTGGTCCAGGTTGGAATTCGTGATTATTGCGATGCTGAATTCCAATTGATAAAATCCGAAGACCGTATATCTACATTTTTTGATCGTGATATTAAGCATCAACAATACAAAGGTATAAGCTGGTCGGCAATCTGCGATCAAATCG
Organism: Bacteroidales bacterium; assembly: GCA_038322655.1. Classification (GTDB taxonomy): domain Bacteria; phylum Bacteroidota; class Bacteroidia; order Bacteroidales; family UBA4417; genus UBA4417. The sequence goes on from JBBQGD010000069.1 coordinate 2,907, forward strand.
TAGCTCAATTGCCCGAAAACGTTTACCTGAGTTTTGATATCGACGGGCTTGATCCTAAACTTTGTCCGAATACCGGCACACCTGTTCCCGGAGGACTTGAGTTTGAACAATCTCTTTATTTAATTGAAAGAGTGGTGAATTCGGGCCGGAGAATCATAGGCTTCGACCTTAACGAAGTTGCACCTGGTACTGATGAATGGGATGCAAATGTAGGTGCACGCATGCTTTTCAGATTAGCAAATATGTGCATGGCTTCGAACCAATAGAAAGAATTGAATAAATAAAAATCCGCAGTAAGATCAATTGACTTTAGCTGCGGATTTTTTATTCAGGGCTAACCCACTGTATTCTGTTTATTATTTTCTTTTTACAACTGCTTTTTGCTGCTGCTGTTTTGTCATATCTTCAAGTCGTTTCTGGAATGATGACTTTTTGACAGGTTTTGATTTATTTTCCTGGATACGTTTGTGCAATTTTTCTTCATTTACAAAACGACGTATAATAAACATTTGTGCAAATGTGAACATATTAGCCAGCATATAATAATAGCTTAAGCCGGCTGAATAATTGTTAAAGAAACCAAGGAACATAATCGGCATAAGATACATCATGGTTTTCATCCCCGGCATTTGCTGGGTTGAGCCCATCATATCATTATTCATTTTGGTGTACAAAATGGTGGATAATGTCATCAAAAGTGTAAATAAACTTATGTGATTACCATAAAAGGTACTTAGAAGTGGAATCTGTGTTGTCCAAGAATAAATTGAGTCATAACTGGATAAGTCTGTTGCCCAGAGAAATGATTGTTGCCTTAATTCAAATGCTGCAGGAAAAAACCTGAACAGCGCTATAAGAATAGGAAACTGAAGCAGCATAGGAATACAACCGGCCATAGGATTAACCCCGGCCTTTTTGTAAAGCGCCATGGTTGCCTGTTGTTTCTTCATAGCATCATCCTTTTTCGGAAATTTCAGACCAATCTCTTCAATTTCAGGCTTCAGGATCCGCATCTTGGCAGATGAGATATAAGTCTTGTAAGCAATTGGTAAAAGTACAATCTTCAATAAGATGGTGAGAATGAGGATTATAATACCATAATTTAAATTTGCTGACTCCAACCAGTTAAAAACAGGTATTACGGCAAACCTGTTTATCCATTGCATCAGGAAGAAGCTCCATCCAAGGGGAATCTGTCTTTCAAGATTCAGCTTGTATTGCCTGAGAACTTTATATTTGTTAGGACCGAAATACCAATTAAGATTATATGTCTGATCGTTTTCGATGGTATAAGGTAAAATAAAAGCAGAACTCATGCTTTTAACATCCCGGTTTAAATTATCGTTTGGAAAACCTACTGTTTCAATATCAGCACTTTCAAATTTATCGGAAGCTATCAGGGTTGATGAAAAGAATTGTTGTTTGAATGAAACCCATTTTACAGCAGTCGACAGTCTTTCTTTTGCATCTTTGGTTTCGCTGAGATAATTCACATCACCGGTTACATCCATATAATGGATGGTAGATTGAGTTTGTTCTGTTTTCAGGCTTTTTTCCTGCTGCAAAAGTGTTGTGCTCCAAAGTAGTGATATATCGCGGGTATTCTGCGCAATATAGCCTTTCATTCCGACAAAATTCACTTTGTAGCCTACCATGTAATTGTTACCTTTCAAAGTGTACACATATTCAATGTAACTCTTCGAGTCAGCACTATCAGCTTTTCCCGGATAAACCCTTAACGCAAACTGAATGGAATCCTTTCCTGAAACACGGATTGAATCTTTGCCAGTAGCTGTAACAGGAACAAACACCAGGTCTGCAGTATTCATCGTTCGCAAGTCTTCGGTATTGAATTCAAAGCCAAATACGGATGAATCGCCTTTGAACAAAACCAATGGCTTGCCATCAAATGTTTTGTAATCCTTTAATTGAACTGACCATATACGGCCGCCACGTGACGAAATTTTTAGTTTAAGCAGATCACTTTCGAGTGTATAAAACTTCTCATCCTTTACCGGAACAGGTATAAATCCAGCTGAAGGAGTTTCAGAACCAGTTATATTTGAAACAACAGGATTCGTCTTTGCAAGTGAATCAGCAGCAGCTTTATTTACCATTGCAGCCATTGCAGCACTTAATGAATCAGCACGCTGTACATAGCTTATGGAATCAGCTTTTCGTTTGGCGGCAGCCATTTCTTCTTTCGATGGAGTCATCCAAAGGCTGTAGCCTATCAATAATCCAACAATGATTACCAGACCAATAATGTTATTCTTACTCATTTATTATATATATGTTCTTGGTTACTTATTACAACCGATTCCCAAAAAAATATTGACAATCAATAATTTAGCTTTCCGAAACTGGTTTTCAGGACGGCAAAGATACAAAATGTTAGATAAGTACTACTGTTACATCTGAACAGAAAATCTAAATCTGTCTTCAGTCGACTTAAATCAAAAGGATAAAATCATTCTTTCACTTTGACTGAATTTTTTTATACTGTATAGCAGCTTTCACAAAATGCACGAAAAGCGGGTGTGGCGAAGCAACAGTACTTTTATATTCAGGATGAAACTGAACTCCAATAAACCAGGGATGATTTTTCAATTCAATAATTTCGACCAGGTCATTTTGTTTATTGATACCCACTGGAATCATGCCGGCTTTCTCATATTCCTCTTTATAGGCATTATTAAATTCATAACGATGCCTGTGACGTTCAACAATTTCAGTCGATTTATACACATCCCATATTTTAGTATCTGGTTTCAGGGTGCATGGATACGATCCAAGCCGCATAGTTCCACCTTTCTTATCAATCTTTTTCTGTTCCTCCATGATATCAATTACCGGGTATGGAGTTGACGGATTCATTTCGGTTGAGTGAGCATCCTTATACCCCAGCACATTACGGCCAAACTCAATTATGGCACATTGCATTCCAAGGCAAATTCCCAGAAAAGGTATTTTGTTTTCGCGGGCAAATTTGATCGCAATAATTTTCCCTTCAATACCACGTTCACCAAAGCCAGGAGCAACAAGGATCCCATCAAGGTCTTTTAATAAATGTTTAAAAGTGCTTTCATTAATAGATTCAGAATGAATCATTTTTAAATTTACTTTATACTGATTTTCGGATCCGGCATGTATAAATGATTCGGTTATTGATTTATAGGCGTCGCGCAATTCAACATATTTACCAACCAGTCCGATCTGAACTTCGCCAATTGGATTTTTAAGTTTATGTAAGAAATCTTCCCAGAGTGTTAAGTTTGGCTGTTTGCGGATGGGAACCTGCATTTTTTCCAGTATTACCTGGTCAAGTTTTTCGTCACGCATCAGCATCGGAACATCATAAATTGTTTCCACATCAACAGATTCGATTACAGCTGATGGGTTTACATTACAGAAAAGAGCTATTTTATTCCTGATTGCCTGGTTGAGATGTTTTTCGGTACGACAAACAATAACATCAGGTTGAACACCCGATTCGAGCAACATTTTCACAGAGTGTTGTGTTGGCTTTGTTTTTAGTTCCCCCGACGAAGCCAGGTAAGGAACAAGAGTAAGATGTATTACCAGGCATCGGTTTCCCAGTTCCCACTTCATTTGCCTTACTGCTTCTATATAAGGCAGGGACTCAATATCGCCTACGGTCCCTCCTATTTCAGTAATAAGGAAATCGTATTTGCCACTAGTACCCAGTAATTGTATGCGGTACTTGATTTCATCGGTTATATGCGGAATTACCTGAACCGTTTCGCCGAGGTAATCGCCTCTTCTTTCTTTATTAATAACAGCCTGGTATATCCTGCCTGTTGTTACATTGTTAGCCTGCGAAGTGCGGACATTGGTAAATCTCTCGTAATGGCCCAGGTCAAGATCAGTTTCGGCACCGTCGTCGGTAACAAAACACTCTCCATGTTCGTATGGATTAAGCGTACCAGGGTCGATATTGATGTAAGGATCAAGTTTCTGGATTGCAACCTTATAGCCACGGGCAATTAGCAGTTTGGCCAGGGATGAACTTATTATGCCTTTTCCTAACGAAGATGCTACTCCGCCGGTTGTGAAAATGTATTTTATTTCAGCCATGATTTTTGTTATAGACGATTTTATCAGGTTAATAAAATAAAAAGAAACTTACATCGGTTTACATTGTATCCGAGTGTAAATTTTCTGAATAAAGTGATCCTGATTTAATACGTGTGCAAAAATACAAATCACAAGCGTTAATTCCTTGAAAATAAATAAAAAAAAAGCCTGATTTAAATCAGGCCCGAATATCATATGTTTTTTGATCAACCAGCTACCTTATAAGAGCTGATTTCCATGCATTCATTTATAACTTCCCGTATTTCTTCCCGTGAACATGGTTTTGCTAAAAATGCGTTCATTCCTGCTTCCGCACATTCCGTCCTCATCAAATCGTCGGCATAAGCTGTTATAGCAACGATAGGAATATGTTTATTAAAAGCTCTGATATAACGGGTAGCTTCAATTCCATCAAGAACCGGCATATCAATGTCCATTAATATTACATCAAACTCTTCGGAACGGCATGCTTCAGCCGCAAGTAAACCATTTTCAACAATTAAACAATCCCATCCAAGCTTAATCATGTATCGGCTCATAAGATGCTGATTCATCAAATTGTCTTCGGCGACAAGAATTTTCATAATATTAGTTTCTGGGAGTATCACATTTTCTTTGTTATTAATTAATCAAAGAAACGTACAAAGGTAATACCCTTTTTATGGGTTATTTTTGTTTAAAGCCTAAAGCATATTACAACTACCTGAAACAGTGTTATATGTATATGAGTAAACTATTTTACATCAATATTATAAATAGTGATCCCAGGCATAGTAGCGGAATTTTATTATTCCCGGAATATTTTAAGCTCTTATAAATGAATGATATTCAAGCTTTTAAGTTTCAACCAAAACAATAAAAAAATGATTTACAAAGATTAAATTATTGAATTCAAAAAAAAAGACGTACCGGCAGAGCGCAAACAAGTCCTTTGTTACAAATTCCAATAATCTTTATTTCAGGTGGAAAACAGCACCTGATTTATGGATCTCAATTCTTCACTTACAAGCAAAATGTACCAACAGGTATGGAATATTCAGCCTAATATGGGCAGATTTTGTTACGTTTGTAGAGCAGATTCAGAGTCTTTATTACCCGAGATATGATTTCAGCAACTTATTCCTGGAGTTGTGTTTGAGCCGGCGAATTCCTTTTTCCTTAATCTGACGAACTCGTTCACGGGTAAGATCAAATTTCAGGGCTATTTCATCAAGAGTTAAACCATGAGGAGCTCCTATGCCATAATATAGATTAATAACGTCTCTCTCTTTTTCTGTAAGTGTCGATAATGAACGCTTTATCTCAAGTGAGAGCGATTCCCGCATAAGCCCGGCATCTGTAAAAGGCGTGTCCTCATCAACAAAAACATCAATAAACCGGGTATCCTCATCATCAACCAAAGGTGCATCCATCGAAACATAACGGGTAGTTATTTTCATGGCAGCATCGATTTTATAACCAGGTATTTCCAGTGCTTCAGCTATTTCTTCTGCTGAAGGCATACGTTCAAACTTTTGTTCCAGGCGCGAAGTTTCCTTTTTTATTTTATTAAGTGACCCAACCTGGTTAAGAGGTAAACGTACTATTCGTGATTGCTCGGCAAGAGCTTGTAAAATGGATTGACGAATCCACCAAACAGCATATGAGATAAACTTAAAACCACGCGTTTCGTCAAATCGGGCCGCAGCTTTAATAAGCCCGACATTTCCTTCGTTAATCAGGTCCGGCAGACTAAGTCCTTGGTTTTGATATTGCTTGGCTACAGAAACTACAAATCTGAGATTAGCTAAGCATAGTTTGTCGAGGGCTCTTTGATCGCCGCCCCTGATCCTTCGTGCCAGTTCAACTTCCTCTTCTGCTGTGATAAGTGATTCTTTTCCAATGTCCTGCAGGTACTTATCCAGTGAGGCAGTTTCACGGTTGGTAATTGACTTTGTTATCTTTAATTGTCTCATGACTTATTATCTTTTTTACACAGTTATATCGCACAATTTACTTTGTGCAACTTAACTTATGATATAAAATACGGGTATCGGGGCAAATCAGAAATGCTGATCTTCATTCTATATTTATATAAACAATGAAATTCCGGGTTTGTTTTAAAAAACTTTAAACCCGGAATACATTTCTTTACTAAGTGCCTTCAATGTTAATTTACACCGAAGCCATAGTATGCCCTCACTTTATTGGGATAAACACCCTCAAGTAACACTCCTCCGCTTTTACTGGCGAGAATTTTGTTGACATCATCCACATTACGTACTGGTTTTTTATCAATTTCTGTAATAACGTAGCCTTCCCTGATGCCTGCATTCCTTAAAAGCCCATCACCTAATTCAGTAACCTGAACTCCGTGATCAATTCCAAGTTTGCGTAGTAAATCGCCCGGAGCTACTTTAATTTTTGCTCCAAGCATCGGAGCCATATCTTTTACTTCATTTTTAACCAGGCTGGTATTACCGGCACGATTACGCAAAGTCACATCGTATGTTTTATCTGCTCCATCGCGGCTAACCCCTACAACTACTTTATCACCAGGCCGGTAAAGGCTTACCTGGCCCAGCAATTCTGATGTACTGTTTACCGTGACATTATTGATAGAAGTAATAACATCTCCATTTATAATTCCGGCTGCTTTTGCGGCACTTCCATCATTTACTTCTGCAACATAAACACCACGCAGTTGCTTCATGTTTTGCTCGCTGGCAAATTTACTGTCAATATCCCGTATACTTACGCCCAGGTATGCACGCTGAACTTCTTTGTAATTAATCAGATCACCAACCACCTTTTTAACAATATTTACCGGAATGGCAAATGAATAACCGGCATAAAACCCGTTACCACTGGCTATAGCTGCATTTATACCAACAAGTTCACCACGTGTATTAACAAGTGCGCCTCCACTGTTTCCGCGATTCACAGCAGCATCAGTTTGAATAAAAGATTCGATTGAAGTCCCGTCGGGAGTACCTAATATATTAATATCACGTGCTTTGGCACTTACTATCCCTGCTGTAACAGTACTTGTTAAATTGAAAGGATTACCAACTGCAAGTACCCATTCACCAATCTGCAAATTATCCGAATTCCCATAGGTCAGAAACGGCAGATTTGTTTCTTTAATTTTTAATACAGCCAGATCGGTAGATGGATCAGTACCAACCACAGTACCTTCGTATGAACGCTTATCGTTCAACACAACTTCAATACTGGTTGCATCCTGAACCACATGATTATTGGTAACAATATATCCGTCGGGTGAAATAATTACACCGGAACCGGCACCCATTAGCGGACCTTGCTGTCCATTAGGGCTATTATCGCCAAAGAAATCACGAAAATTAAAGAAATTATCATACATATTATTCTTTTGGGCGTATTCTGTTTTGATATGCACTACAGCATGTACTGATTTATTTGCAGCCTCAATAAAGTTCGGATAGTCGGGACTTATATCTGACATGCTTGTTAATTGAACCGGCGTTGATTGTTGTGGAACTCCCTGGACTTTATCAACATTTTTCAGTAGGAGGTTATATGCGCCCAAAGAAATTAATCCTCCTAACACTGCCATAAGAAAGAAACTTGCGTACTTTTTCATTTTTCGTTAGCTTTTGATAATGATACTTAGAATTTAATTTTTTAACTCTTTTTTTCTTAAGAGTTTTGAGATTTATAACGCAAGGATAATACCATTAGTTTTTATACCCTTGTTAATTAATGTTAACAATATATGTACTATCTTAATGCCTCGAAAGAAAACCATAACAACTCATTGTTAATCATAATATTAACAAATTTATAACCCAGTTGTTCAGAAAATAGTATGAATATTCGACTATATTAAGATACATAAAACCTCAATAAATGTCATATTCATGATGCAATCTGACAATATGACAAGGAAAATATTAATTTTGTTACCGAAATGATAATACAATTCAGCAAATACGAAGGAACCGGCAATGATTTTATCATGATTGATGACCGGAAGTTACAATTCCCTATCAGTGAGGATCTGGTCAGCAAACTATGTGACAGACATTTTGGTATAGGTGCCGACGGTATTTTACTGGTACAGCATAGCGAAGGCTATGATTTCGGAATGAACTATTTCAATTCCGATGGCAGTCCGGCTACTTTTTGTGGTAACGGAGGAAGGTGCATTACTGCCTTTGCCCATCAAAAAGGCATCATCGGAAACACATGCCGCTTTATGGCAGCTGATGGGATTCATCATGCTCAAATTACTGAAAACCACGGTTCTGTAATGATCGTTGAACTTGAAATGCAGGATGCTGTCATTTATAGTTCAGACAAAAATTCATATTACCTCAATACAGGGACCTATCATGTGGTAAAATTTGTCGACAATCCTGACAATATTGATATTATAGAATCGGGTCGTGAAATAAGATATGATGTAAGGTACGAGCCAGATGGAACCAATGTTAATTTTGCCAAATTCCTGAAAAAAGAATTATATGTACGCACTTATGAGAAAGGCGTTGAAAACGAAACGCTTTCCTGTGGCACAGGAGTAACAGCTTCGGCTATTGCTGCCTCAATAAAATATGGAGGTAATACTTTTTATGTTAATACTGCAGGAGGAAGGCTGTTTGTCAGCTTTAACAAAACAGGGGACACATTTAAAGAAGTAAAGTTAACCGGTCCGGCAAAACTGGTTTTTGAAGGAACAATCGAAATATAATCGGTATGATCGGTCCAAATTTACTTCTCAGAGCTCCGGAACCTGCCGATATTGACACTATTTTCCGTTGGGAAAACGACTCCCGTATCTGGCACCTGAGCAATACACTGGCACCTTATTCAAAGTTTGCTATTGAACAATTTGTGCTAAACACTGACAAAGACATATTTGCCCTGAGACAATTACGTCTGATGATCGACTTGCATTCGGGAAGCGTTGAACTTAAAACTATTGGTATTATTGATCTTTTCGATTTTGATCCTTATCATAAACGTGCAGGAATCGGAATCCTGATCGATGAGTCATCGAGGAGACAAGGATTTGCACTTGAAGCCCTCAAGCTTTTGATTGAATATTGTTTCGGTACACTGAACCTCCACCAGGTGTTTTGCAATATTGAACAGAGCAATAAGGAAAGCATCAATTTATTTACAAAATCAGGTTTTGTATCCTGTGGCAATAAAAAAGACTGGTTACTTCGTGACGGACAATGGACCGATGAGCTGATGTTTCAATTAATAAAAGAATAGAACTATAATGTCCTGCCTTCCAATTTTTTATCATCATTATCCTTTATGAAATCAATTACAGGCAATAAAAATAAAGAAATTACATTAATATAAAGTTAAAAGAAAGGATATTATGCCAAATTACTATTCGAGCCACCTGAAACGCAAAAAAGCCCGTTCACGAAGGAGAAATTTTATTTTGACAATTCTTGCAATTCTTATAATTGGCGGTGCAATTACAGGATTCTACGGCTACCAGTTGATTTACAGCCCTAATGTATGGCTTAACGGACAGCCTTCGGCAGCGTTTAACATTAAATCCGGGTCAACGTGGCAGGATGTAAAAAAAGTGTTGTATGCCAAAGGAACTATAATAAACCGAGAATCATTTGAGCGCCTTGCTGAAATCATGAAATATCCAGATCACATCAAATCAGGGCATTATATTCTGAAAGAAGGGATGAGCAACAGGCAAATCATTTCGAAGCTACGTACCAAACAACAAGATCCGGTTAAACTGGTTTTCAATAACATTCGTATAAAAGAAGAACTTGCCGGGCATATCGGCGAGCAACTTGAATTTGATTCAGTTTCATTACTCAAGCTGCTTGATAGCACTGATTATCTTAAAAGTTTAGGATTTACAGCAGATAACATAATCAGCATGTTTATCCCGAATACCTATGAAGTGTACTGGGATATTACCCCCGAAAAGTTCATGGACAGGATGCATAAGGAATACCTGGCTTTCTGGACTGACGAAAGAAAAGCAAGGTTAAATGAAATAAAGCTCACCGAGCTACAGGCAATCACACTGGCATCAATTGTTGAAAAAGAATCTAACATGAATGATGAAAAGCCGGATATCGCCGGAGTATATATGAATCGTCTTCACAAAGGATGGCTTCTGCAAGCGGACCCAACCCTGGTTTATGCGATGGGCAATTTTAACATTAAGCGTGTGCTGAATGTTTATAAAACAATAGATTCGCCTTATAACACCTATAAATATATAGGCTTACCTCCCGGTCCGATTTGTTTACCATCTATTGCTTCAATTGATGCAGCGCTTAATTACCGACAGCATCAATATTTGTATTTTTGCGCCAGGGAAGATTTTTCGGGCTATCACAATTTTGCCGTTACCATGCAGGAACACCTGCTTAATGCAGCTAAATACCAGCAGGCTCTTGATCAAAGAGGCATCATGAAATAGTTAATGGTTCGATGAACGAGGTTTATTCAACATCCTGAATATCTGTATAATTTTTAACTTTCTGTGCTGAACTCCCGGCTTATATTTATTTTTTTCCTTTTGCTTTCTCTTCCAGGCATTAGAAATACTGTTTTTGCCCAGCAAACTGATACAACCGGCATTGCATCAGACACACTTAACAAACAAAAGCTAGCACTTGTAACTGTTACAGGAACCACACTTTATGCCGGAAGCATAATCGGATTATACAGTTTATGGTATAAAGATTACCCGCAATCGTCATTTCATTTTTTTAACGATAATAAAGAGTGGATGCAAATGGATAAATGCGGCCATACCACAGCTTCGTATTATTTAGGACGCATAGGTTATTCGTCACTCCGATGGGCAGGCGTTAATGAGAAAAAAGCGATCTGGTATGGTGGCATGACAGGCCTTATTTACTTAACAACCGTTGAGATTTTTGATGGTTTTTCGAAAGAGTGGGGATTTTCAACAGGTGATATGGTCGCAAATACCGTTGGATCAGCACTTTTCATCAGCCAACAGCTAGCCTGGCATGAGCAGAAATTCGTTATGAAATGGTCGTATCACAGCACACCTTATGCTCAGTACAATCCCGATCAACTTGGCAGCACTCCGTTACAGCGGATGCTGAAGGACTATAACGGCCAGACATACTGGCTATCGGCCAATATCAGCAGCCTGGGATTGCAACATACACGCTTTCCCAAATGGCTGAATTTTGCAGCCGGATATGGCGCCGAAGGCATGACAGGCGGCCCAGGTAACCCTTCAGAGGTAAACGGGATTCCGGTTCCCTATTCCGATCGATACAGGCAGTTCTATATAGCACCTGACGTTGACATAAGTCGTATTCCGGTTAAATCAAAAACGCTGAAACTTATACTTAATACTCTTGGATTTATAAAAATCCCTCTGCCTACATTAGAGTTTAATAAGAATGGTGTAAAGTTTCATCCGTTGTATTTTTAATTATTATCTACTATTCAAAATAAAATTACTTATGAAAAAGCACCTTTTGGTATTAACAACTATTCTTATCTCTGCAATTGCTTACAGTCAATCCGCTAAATGTTTGAGGAATTTAGAAAAAGGCACAGCAGCAGTAAATTCAAAAAGCTATCAGGAAGGCATCAATTATCTATCGCGTTCTATTGATGAATTTCCAACTTCGAATGCATATTTTAACAGGGCTGCAGCTTATTATTACCTTGGAGATACGTGCAATCTGTGTAATGATCTTACAGAAGCTTCAAATCTTGGAGACAAGCAAGCGGAAAAACTACTTTCAAAAAAGTGTATTATAACTGACACAATACGTGAAGTCGCTGACTCAGTTTTCGAAGAGTATCCGGGTTACTCCTATTCGATTTCAATGAGAAAAATTTGTAGCAACCAAAAAAAATATACCTATCGAAATCCAAAAGGCGAAATCATCCAAAGCGTCTGGGTAAAAATGCCGGAGTTTCCGGGCGGAGATACTGAAAGAAATGAATTTCTTGCCAAAAACATAGTTTACCCGAATGAAGCTTTACAAAAAGGATATCAGGGCACTGTTTATGTATCTTTTGTAATCAGTAGTGAGGGAAAGGTTACAGATATTAAACTCCTGGGTGGACCGGAAGGAGGACTAAATGAAGAAGCATTAAGAGTGGTAGGTTTGATGCCCAAATGGAAACCGGGCACAAGAAAAGGCAAGCCAGTCAGCGTATTATTTAATATGCCTGTCTACTTTAAACTTTAAGGGAAAAGTTAAGAGATTTCATTTGACTTCCATAAAAAATATCTCGTGCTGAATCTATCGCGGCAAATTTTCCGTTAAAGATTGATCATAAACTCCGTTAGATTTGCTTCGCGGTCGAGATGTAGTTTTTTGCGTAAACGGTAACGACTTATTTCAACCTTAGGGAGACTGATTTCCACAGAGACTTTCAGAAATAGCATAAATCTCTGGTTATCAATAATTAGTGTTGATAAAAAGTAAAATATTTACATCAAAGATTCTGAATTAATATTTTAAACTCTTATCATGCATGGAATGTAACTCATCAGGTATTATCAGCATTAAATCTTGGTGAATTTATTGAATTCGCAAGTTTTTACTTTTTCAAAAAGATATTTTCAAACAAAAAAGGACTAAATGGATACACGTCGGAATTTTATCAAAACTACAGGCATAGGAATAGCCGGACTCACTTTTAACCGTTATACACGTTTATTCGCCAACCCAGTTAAGCCGGAATCAATCAATTTCACCAGCCTTCGTCCTGTTGCGGGCAAAAGAAATTTCTTGAGTAAATCAGTAGATGAAACAATTGTACGGATTAAAAAAGATATTTCCGATCCCGAACTGGCCTGGCTTTTCGAAAACTGCTATCCGAATACACTTGATACAACTGTAACTTATTCTGAATCAGAAGGTAAACCCGACACTTTTGTAATCACCGGCGATATTGATGCTATGTGGTTGCGCGATTCCTCAGCCCAGGTGTGGCCATACATACCACTTATAAAGCAAGATGAGGCGCTGCGAAAACTAATTGCAGGTGTTATCAACCGGCAAGTAAAATGTATTCTACTCGATCCGTAT
>JBBQGD010000070.1:0-15413 GCA_038322655.1 Bacteroidales bacterium
ACAGCAGCTCAAAAGAAAATATTTGAAGATGTGGCAGGTGATGCAGTAGAACATGCAGAACACATTGGCAAAAACGGTGGAAATATTACACATCAGCGGGAGCATTTTGAATTGTTGAGCAAAGACATATACGATTTAGTAAAAACATTTGGCTGTGAGCAGGTTTTATACAAAGATTTTTGTCCGATGTATAATAAAGGGAAAGGTGCTTTCTGGCTGAGCGAAACAAAGGAAATTAAAAATCCCTATTTTGGTAAAGAAATGCCCACTTGTGGTACAATTCAGGAAGAAATAAAATAAGCATGAGCCTTAAACTTAAAATACTGCTAGCAACAGGTATTGCAATAACAGCTATTCAATTTATACAACCAGTGCATAAAAATACCCGCACACCGGCAACTGATATTTTGAATATAGTTAATATTCCTGATAGTGTTCAATCAGTTTTAAAAATTGCATGTTACGATTGCCATAGCAATAACACCAGGTATCCCTGGTATTCAACTATTCAGCCGGTAGGCTGGTTAATTTCTCACCATATAATAAAAGCCAGGGAGGAATTGAATTTCAGTGAGTTCGGAAGCTATTCACAAAGAAGGCAAATAAGTAAACTGGATGGAATTGCCAATAGTATCAATGACGATATTATGCCCCTGCCTTCATATAAACTGATGCACAAAAATGCACAGCTTAGTGCTCATGAAAAGGTGCTGATTATTAATTGGGCACGGCAATCAAAAGACAGCCTTTCAGCAATAAATTAAATTTCAAAATCATCCTAAACACCTGAAAAAAATGCAACAACCGGTAATTCAAAAATATACCCGGAATTATTCAGCATGATTCGTGAATGCTAAAGGAGGAATTTAGATAATTAGGATTGATAAAGATTGTCATATTCCATGAACTATTAATCATAACATTTGTTTATACATTATGCAGGAAGTATTCAGCCTGCTAATCAAGAAGTAATTCATAGATAATTATTTATGAAACTCCATTATTTAAATTATTTAATTATTAAAATTATGAAAAGAATTATCATTTTCTCAGCATCCCTTCTGATATGGCTGGCTATCACATCTTTTTTAAGCCAGGTGAATGCGCAAGCAACAACAAAAAAAACTGTAACAGAGCAACAGGTAACCAAAAAATATACCTGTAAAATGCATCCTGAAGTAGTGATGGATAAGCCGGGCAAATGCCCGAAATGCGGCATGGCCCTGGTAGAAAAAACGGACATGAAACCGGGTGGAATGCATAAAATGCAAAACATGAACAACATGCACGACTCTAAAATGATGAAGAATGATCCTAACGGAATGAAACACGATTCAACCATTATGAAAAAATGATTCATGATGTTTTATCAATAGAATTCTTTTGTTATGAAACTGATAAAAGCATATGTCAGGCACCGAATGCTTAGTAAAGTATTTCAGACACTAAGGAAAGCGGGTTTTTGTTGCATGACGATAGTTGAATGTGACGGAACCGGGATGTATTCAGACCACGAAAAAGAACACATCAGCACGAAATATCCTTTTGCCGATGCTTACCGGGTAGTAAAACTTGAAATTCTCATTGAGGAAAAGGATGTACAAAAAATTGTACAATTGATCCGTCAATCAGGACGAACCGGTTATAACGGAGATGGTATGATCATTGTATCACATGTAGAAAGTGTCTACAAAGTGAGGACCGATGAAGAAGGTTTCAGTAGTGTTTAAATTACAATTTAGCATTCATTGTCGTTTAGTTATGCACATTTTTATAATTGAACGCGGATACCGCCGATGTAAACAGCGCGGATAAGCGCAGATTATAAATTCAATCCGCGAAAATCCGCGTCATTCAGATCCGCGTCATCAGCGTTCCATTTCTTATCTAAACGACATTGATTTAGCATTAGTGATATTGTACCCCGAAATCTTTTACTGATTTCAGAACATACTTGAATTATGTAAGATAATCATGGAAATGTATATCATTAGTAATTTAATCTCAAACTATCTTTAAATTCTAATAGAAAAATAAAATTTTAATATTGAACAAGCTAAAAGAAATATTTGCAGGATTTGGGAAAATATATGAAAAGCCTGAAGTACATTCATAAAACAATGAAATTAGCACCAGCCCTATTGTGGCTGAAGTTAAAATAAATAATGGAATTTACTATTCTTAATTAGTTCAACTTTGAAATATTAAAGGAAAGCTTTGAAGATACAGGTAATTCAAAAAAGTTGATGGTTTAAATTTACTGCTTTTAACGATCCCGAAGGGATTAAACCTGAATAGCCACTGGTGAAACCAGTGGAACATAATGGCAAGACAACACACAACCCGGAAAGGGTTGAATATAAATATAAGATGAGCACATATAATCAAATCCTTTATCAGATTGTATATAATACCTGGAACAGGGAACCATCAATTAGCACAAACAGTCGTGAAGAAATAGTTGAATATGTTTGGGGAATTTTGAAAAATATCTTCTTTAGAAATTCAACCACTTTGTGATTGCGAACGGCTTCATGTTTTGTACCCTGCATTTCATGCAGGGCTATTCAAATTAAATCTCCTTCGGGATTTAAAATGAAAAATGTAAATCTGTCAAAGAATTAGGACGAATATTAAAAGTTGATAACAAAAAAAATGTAATATGAAATCACTAAAAAAGTTTTTCAATAGTTTAACGGGCAGTGTTGATATAGATAATATTAAGGATTACGATGGACATGCAATATTCAAACATGGACACCATGACCATTCACCCAATAGGGATAACAAACATCAACCGGATATTAAATATGCATGCCCAATGAAATGTGAAGGTGATAAAGTCTATGACAAACCAGGTGATTGCCCGGTATGTAATATGCACCTTGTGTCGATGGGTGTTTAAAAGATATTTCTTATCAGTAAAAATAATTAAGACAGGAGGTATATTATGATGAATGGATATGGAGGACATGGCTGGGGAATGGGATGGGGTTGGGTCATAGGCCTTATTTTTATTGTTGTCATTATCTGGCTGATAATTAAAGCTGTGAATAAAAACAACAAACAAGGGTAAACTATACCGGTAAAATACTGGAAATAGTGAAAGATACTGTAAATAAAGCAGAATCGGGTATTACTATATTATATACCTGTCCGATGAAGTGTGAAGTTACAAGCACTAAGCCCGGAAAATGCTCAAAATGCGGAATGGATATGGTTGTGAAAAAATAAAAACGAATCGGGCAACAGCGAAACTGAAGAACCAGGCAACAGCGGAACTGAAGAAAAATTTAACTCCTTATATTATGGACAATCAAAAAATCAAAAGTTGTATTGATGCCTGCCAAACATGTGCAGACGAATGCAAAGGAAAATCAGGAATGGAACAATGCGTAAAGCTTTGCGTGGCTTGCGTTGATGCCTGCAAAAATTTAATTACCGCAAGTAAAACCAATTCAAATCTGGATGCTCTTTGCAAAAAATGTGAAGTTGCTTGTAACGCTTGCGCTGTTGAATGTGAAAAACATTCGCACATGGAGTCTTGCAAAAAATGTGCAAAAGCTTGCCGCGAGTGTGCTAAGGAATGCAGAACCATGTAAAATGGCAGCATAAATAAATTTTGCCGTTCCGGTTCGATTACAAAATTCAGCAGACCGGGGCTGCAAAATCAATACCAGCCCGGATGACGAAGAACCGAAAATTACGGTTAAAACGGACAATGCTAAGACCGATTTTCCAAAAGCAGAGCCACAAAAAGAGGAAACTCCGGAAGAAAAAAGGAGGTAGGAACTCACTCGGAAAAAGAATCCACTATGGATGAATCTTCGAAGAATGACGACTCAAAAAAAATGGACATGACTGAATAAGAGCATGCTAAAATGAGTGATGAGAAAACCAAACCTTCAGAAGAAAAGAAAACAAAAGAGGAATCGCCGAAAGAGGAAAAGAAGGAAGAAACTCCTTCGGGAAAAGAATCCTCAAGGGATGAATCTTCTAAGAAAGACGACTCGAAAAAAATGGACATGACCAAAGAGGAACATGCAAAAATGCAACACAGCAATGTGCCTATGGGAAAGGAAGGTCACGATCATCACAAAATGATGATTGCTGATTTCAAACGCAGATTTTATGTAACGCTCATTATTACGATACCTGTCATGTTGCTTTCACCCACGATTCAGAAATTCATTGGTATCAACTGGCAATTCACCGGATCACAATATCTGTTGCTGGCACTCTCCTCTGCAGTTTACTTCTACGGAGGGTTTCCTTTTCTCAAAGGATTCTGGAATGAATTGAAGAATCGCACCCCCGGAATGATGATACTCATAGCAGTTGCTATTACAACGGCATATGTGTACAGTGCAGCAATTGTGTTCGGTTTAAAAGGAATGGATTTCTTCTGGGAACTCTGTACTCTTATTTTAATAATGCTCTTAGGGCACTGGCTTGAAATGAAATCCATTGCCGGAGCTTCACGCGAATTGGAATTACTCGTTCAGTTGATGCCTGACCAGGCACATTTAGTAAACGGCGATCAAATCAGCGACGTAAAAACAGACACTCTTAAAGAAGGTGATATAATTCTTATCAAGCCGGGAGAAAAAATTGCCGCTGATGGAATTGTGAATGACAGTGAAAGTTATGTGAATGAATCCATGCTCACAGGTGAAAGTGTTCCAGTGAAAAAATCGAATGGCGATAAAGTGATTGCCGGGGCATTGAACGGCGAAGGTTCATTAAAAGTAAGTGTAAGTCATGCTTCGAAAGATTCTTATCTCTCGAAAGTAATCAAGTTGGTAGATGATGCACAGAAAGCAAAATCAAAAACACAATTGCTCGCCGACAAAGCAGCGCTTGTTCTTACCATTGTTGCATTGACACTGGGATTCGGAACTTTTGCATTCTGGCTGTTCGCTGGTCAGTTACTCCAATTTGCACTCGAGCGAATGGTAACGGTAATAGTGATCAGTTGTCCTCATGCACTTGGATTAGCCGTACCATTGGTGGTGGCAATCTCCACTGCGATGTCAGCAAAAAATGGGTTGCTCATAAAGAACAGAACCGCATTTGAAAATTCCAGAAAGATCACTACAATCGTTTTCGACAAAACAGGAACTCTCACACTTGGAAAATTTGAAGTGGCAAGAGTGGTATCGCTTCAAAAAGAATTTCAGGAGAATGAGATCATTCGTCAGGCAGCTGCATTGGAAAAAAATTCGCAGCATCCGATTGCAACAGGAATATTACAGAAAGCAGGAGAGCAAAAAATTTCTCTTCCTGAAATAAAGGATTTCCAATCCATCACCGGTAAAGGTATTCAGGCAGAGGTTGATGGGAAAAAAGTGAAAGTGGTTAGCCCCGGTTACCTGAAAGAAAATAAATTATCGCTGCCTGAAAATTTTCAGACATCAGAATCAGAAACAATTGTCTTCGTGATTATGAATGAAATTATTGCCGGCTACATTGCTCTGGCTGATAAGATCAGACCGGAGTCAGCGCCTGCTATTGAAACACTACACAAGAACGGCATCAAATCCTTCCTGCTAACAGGCGATAATGCCAAAGTTGCAAAAAGTGTTAGCGATGAATTAAAGATGGATGGATATTTTGCAGAGATTCTCCCGGATCAAAAATTAGAAAAGATAAAAGAGCTTCAGTCGAAAGGAGAATTTGTTGCGATGACAGGCGATGGTGTGAATGATGCGCCTGCTCTTGCGCAGGCTGATATTGGTATTGCTGTAGGTAGCGGCAGCGACATTGCAGCAGAGACAGCAGGGATAATTTTAGTAAATAGTAATCCGACAGACATAGCAAACTTGATTTTGTTTGGTAAAGCCACTTACCGAAAGATGATTCAGAATTTAATTTGGGCAACAGGTTACAACTTAATTGCACTACCATTAGCAGCAGGTGTATTGTACAAGCAGGGAATTTTATTAAGCCCTGCGGCAGGTGCGGTACTAATGACAGTAAGTACAATAGTGGTGGCTATCAATGCAAGTTTGTTAAAAGTGAAAGCTAAAACATAAAAACATGTTAAAAAAAATATTCCTAATCACTATAATTCTTTGCAACTCAGTATTTGTATTTGCACCCCACGATACGAAAAAAATATCCGGGAGTGTTTAAATTCAATACACAAACAAATCCATTAAAACGATTAGCCTGATGAATATGGATATATCAGATAATCTGAACAATCTGAACAATCAAATTAAACAAATTGAATCGTCAGTTGTTTTAGAAGAACAACGAAAAGTATTTGCCTCTTTCAACGATTGATTCTACAAGTTAATAAAGACCTTCGGATTAATGGGAAAAACGGTTTATTATCAATTTTGCCACATGATGAATGATGGTAATGGCGCTTATTGGCTGAGCGAAACCAGGGATATCCGTAATCCATATTATGGAGAATCAAAGCTAACATGTGGCGAAACCAGAGAGGTATTGAGTCATTAGAAATTAAAGAAGATTGAAATGGGTGTTAAAAGCGTAAAATTAATTCAGTATGTTAAGTGCAATCCACTTCCCATAAAAAAAATAACTAAGATGCTGACATGATTTTAAATCACAAATACTAATGATTAAATTTTGTGGTGGGGCATTCAACATTTAAAACGGGAGTAAATCCAGGATAATTATTCAGGAAACTCATTTACATTAATCATTTAATTTTTAATATTATGAAAAGAATTACCATGATAACAACTTTAACTTTGCTTGTTTTGGCAGCTTGTAACAAGACAGAAGATGCTTCTGTTAGATCGATACAAGGGACGTATATTGGTTCCTTTATAACAGATGGTTTAAAAAGTTTGCAATTGGTGAACCCTGGCAACGGGAGTGCTACTGCAGAAATAACCAGAACCGGTGATGGACAGGTTGAAGTTCATTGTTATGGAGTTGAGTTAGATTCTACATTTCGGCTTAATTTCTACGAAAATCACGACAGCATAATGGTATGCCTTACAGGAAATGATTTCGATAATTTGTACGGACATATGTTGGGGCAGGGACACATGGCCGGAGGCATGATGGGAGACATTTTGAAAGGTGAAACCGAATGGATGCATCACATGAAGGATGAGCACAAGGTCGGTGAAGAACATTTTGGCGGATTTGATATGATGAACCATTCCTTCGGCTACCGATTTAAAATGAGGGAAGGAGACGTAACTTACTACCTGAAATTCCATGGAGTGAAGCAATAAATCAAAGGACGAGATCATTATGACAATAACCATTTCGGTTATATTGACTGCTTATCCAGCATGCATAAGGGGTGAAACTTCTTATTAATAAAGATGACGCATTTTCAATTCATCCCATTCCATTGGTGGAGGAGGGAGCAGGTGAATGGTGAAACTAATGATAAATGTGAATTAAAAAATATAAGTAAATTTCCCTGGCAAGCCAAAAATTGTAGGATTGATATGGAAATCCAGAAAAACCAGTTAAAGTGTAGGAGAAATGATCATCGTTTCATATATTGAAATTTCTACAAAGTCAGGACGAATTAAGATGGATTCAATTGTATTTAAAATGCAGTTTAACCGGTATGATAATGTTTCCTGGAATTAATAAATGATGTCTGAATATCTTTGAATTATGAAAAAAAATCATGGAATTGTGTAACATCCATTATATAATCGTACTCTATATTTAAATTCAAATAAATAATGGAATTTACTCTTTTATAATAGTAGAATTAAAGTAAATAATTAAAAAATGTTTTATGAAATCACCTAAAAAGTTTTTCAAAGGCGTAACGGACAACATTGATCCTGATAAAATTGAGAATTATTATGGACATGGAGCCCAAAATCACGAACAGCATGATCATTCACATAATAATGATAACAAAAATAAATTGGCAATTAAATACAGATGCCCAATGAATTGTGAAGGTAATAAAGTATATGATTCCCCCGGTATTTGCCCGGTATGCAATATGAAGCTGAAGTCAGTGGATAACAAAAATCAGTAATATTCTTAAGATCATCAAGTACATCATCCTGATGAGAATCATAATAGTTATGAACTCTGAAAGGATTAAATCAAGTAAGAAATCGGATCAGTATTCAATTTAGATTGTTCTTTTATGATGAAAGATATTGGAAATAATGCCCAATCGGGCAGGAAGATAATATACTTCTGTCCCATGAAGTGTGAGGGCGAAAAAACCTATGATCATCCCGGGGACTGTCCGGTATGTAATATGCACCTGGTGCCGGTAGATGATAACAAAACACATGAGGGACACCATCACCACCCCCATCATGAACATATACCAAAACAGAATGAGCATCAAAAAACTGGTGCTAATGACAGATACTATTGCACGATGTTGTGTGAGGGTGATAAGACGTATCCCGAACCAGGCGATTGCCCTGTTTGTGGAATGCACCTGAAAAAGCTCGAAGTGGGAACTAAAGCCGGTATAATTTATACTTGTCCCATGCATCCCGAGGTAAGAAGTGATAAGCCCGGATCGTGTCCAATATGCGGTATGACTCTGGTCCCTGAAAAAGGAGTTGAAACCAGCGAGGAAGATAAAGCATACAGAAAAATGGTGAGAAAATTCCAGATCGCCCTGGTATTCAGCATCCCGGTATTTATTATTGCCATGTCCGACCTGATTCCTTTTCTTCATCTCGATAACATTGTTTCAAAAAAAGTGTGGAGCTGGATTGAATTCATTTTAGCCACACCTGTTGTCTTCTACTCAGGCTGGGTATTCTTTAAACGGGGCTGGAGTTCCATAATCAGGAGATCGCCAAATATGTGGACATTAATTTCCATTGGGGTTGGGACTGCATATCTTTTTAGTGTCTTTGGCCTGTTGGCTCCGGGGATTTTTCCGGCTCAGTTTAAAGACATGCATGGAAATGTTCATCTGTATTTCGAAGCAGCCGCAGTTATATTAACTCTTGTATTAATGGGACAGGTTCTTGAGTTAAAAGCTCACGGTAAAACTAACTCGGCCATTAAAGCCTTGCTGAACCTTGTCCCCCCCATAGCCAGGATAATCCATAACGGACAGGAAGAAGAAATTCCTCTGGAACAAGTTAAACCAGGTGATATATTGCGTGTCAAACCAGGTGAAAAGATACCGGTTGACGGAGTTATAACTGACGGGATTGCCGTTGTGGATGAAAGCATGATTACAGGGGAACCTATGCCCGTTGATAAATCGAAGGCCGACATGATAACCGGAGGTACTATCAATGGAAAAACTGTTTTTGAAATGAGAGCTGAAAAAGTGGGGAACGATACCTTACTCGCCCGGATTATTGAAATGGTAAATGAAGCGGGAAGATCAAGAGCCCCGATACAAAAGCTGGCTGATACAGTAGCTAAATATTTTGTCCAGATAATCATTATAGTTTCACTTATCACCTTTACAATATGGGCAATCTGGGGACCACAACCGGCTTTCGTCTATGCATTTGTTAATGCGGTTTCTGTCTTAATCATTGCATGCCCCTGTGCACTGGGACTTGCTACACCAATTTCAATAATGGTAGGTACGGGTCGCGGAGCACAAATGGGTATTCTTGTAAAAGATGCACGGGCTATTGAGGAAATGAATAAAGTTGACATTCTGATAATTGATAAGACCGGAACCATTACAGAAGGAAAACCAAGCCTTAAAGGATTCAAATCCTTTGGTCAGCTGAGCGATGAAGAAATTCTCATGCTTTCTGCTTCAATTGATACAAACAGTGAGCACCCACTTGCCGAAGCAATAGTTAAAGGGGCAAAAGATAAAAATATCATATTAACTAAACTGGATAATTTTGAATCGGTTACAGGTAAAGGAGTACAAGCACTTTATCAGGGGAAAAAGATAGGACTTGGAAATCAAAAGTTACTGGAAGACTTTAAGGCATCCCTCGATGATGAAAAAAAGGAACTGGTAAAAAAATGGCAACTTGAAGGACAAACTGTAATGTATTTATTGTTAGATGCTAAAGTGGAAGGTATTATTGGTGTTGCCGATAAGATTAAGGAAACTTCTGCAAATGCAATTCTGTTGTTACAAAAAACGGGTGTGAAAGTTATCATGATGACCGGCGATAATGAGTATACTGCAAAGGCAGTAGCAGGGGAGTTAAATCTCGATGATTTCAAAGCAGATTGTTTACCGGATGATAAATACAATAAAATTATGGAATTGCAGAAACAAGGCCACATTGTAGCTATGGCGGGTGACGGCATAAATGACGCCCCGGCACTTACCCAGGCCAACATTGGGATAGCAATGGGCACAGGCACTGATATTGCTATGCAAAGCGCCGAAATTACACTTGTAAAAGGTGACCTGAATGGAATTGCTAATGCAAAAAATCTCAGCAGAGATGTTATGCGCAATATCAAACAAAATTTATTTTTCGCCTTTTTTTATAATATATTGGGTGTGCCGATAGCTGCAGGGATATTATATCCTTTTTTTGGAATTTTACTAAGCCCTATGATAGCTGCAGCTGCAATGAGTTTCAGTTCAGTATCAGTCATTTCCAACGCGTTACGGTTAAGAATAAAATGATAGATGGGAAATATTAGTCGCACTAAAAATCCGAATCCATATTATGACGAAACGAATATGAAATTCAGGGAAAGGCTTGAGGTCATTGAGTTATAATATATGACCTGTTTATTTGGAAATATAAGATAATAAAGTATATTTGTTCACTGTAAACTCTTCAAAAAAAAATGAGAAACATCTCCCAAAATAATTACACTTGTTGTTGTACCTTTAAAATTATTTCGTGTAGGGGATGTTGTATTATTCGAATTTAACTAAGTTATTAAATATTAAATCAAATAATTCCAAGCCCTTCACGTTCGTGAGGGGCTTTTTTCAACCTTTTCATAATCAAATAAATCATGAAACAAACAGTTTTGGACTTAATTGGAAATACCCCGATGGTAAAAGTTAACAATATTGATACTGGTGATTGCAATCTTTATTTAAAACTCGAAAGTGCCAATCCGGGTGGTTCTATTAAAGACAGAATAGGGCTTTCGATGATAACAGAAGCCGAGAAATCAGGATTAATTAAGCCGGGATCTGTTTTAGTTGAGGCCACTGCAGGGAATACCGGCCTCGGGCTGGCATTGGTTGCTTCAGTAAAGGGCTATAAACTGGTTCTTGTTATCCCCGATAAAATGAGTCGCGAAAAAATATTGCATTTGAGGGCGATGGGAGCTGAAGTAATTATAACCAGGTCAGACGTGAATAAAGGTCACCATGAATACTACCAGGATATGGCCAAACGCATTGCAAATGAAACCCCGGATGCTTTTTATGTCAACCAATTTGAAAATCCTGCTAATCCATTAGCCCATGAAACAACAACCGGGCCTGAAATTTTCAGGGATTTAGAAGGTAAAATTGATGCGGTGGTTTGTGGAATAGGATCTTCGGGTACGCTGACCGGGCTGACTCATTATTTTCAAAAGGTCAAACCAGATGTCGAGATGATAATTGCAGATCCCGAGGGATCAGTTATTAATGACTTTGTAACGAAGGGTACATTTGGCGATGCCGGATCGTGGTTTGTTGAGGGAATCGGTGAGGATTTTATTCCTCCCATTGCTGATTTTTCATTGACAAAAAAAGCATATACAATAAGTGATGAGGTGAGTTTTATTACAGCACGTAAAATACTTCGGAAAGAAGGAATCCTTGCAGGATCTTCCTCCGGGACTCTTATTGCAGCTGCTATAAAATATTGTAAGGAACAAAAACATTCCAAAAACGTTGTAACGTTTGTTTGCGATAGTGGAAATAAGTATCTGACCAAAATGTTTGACGATTTATGGATGCGGGATAATGGGTTTTCACTTCAAAACCGTATTGGAAATCTAAATGACATTGTTGCCCGCAAGTTTTTCAATAACGAGGTTGTCTGTTTGAATCCTGATGATTTGTTGATGAATGCTTATAAAAAAATGAAATTGTATAATATATCACAACTTCCTGTTGTTGAAGGAACAAAGATTGTAGGCATTATTGATGAATCCGATATATTGGAAGCATTAATTTCTAAAACATATCCATCTTTATCACAGGTAAAAAATTTTATGACCAGCAACCTGAGGATTTTATCACCAAACGATAAAATTTCAGATGTAAAATTAATCCTTTCATCAGGAATGATTCCGATTATTGTAGATAAGGGAAAGTTCATAGGTCTTATAACAAATATTGATTTAATAAATTATTTTACAAAAAATAAAATCAGTTAACAATGAAATTTTCAACAAAAGCAATTCATGCAGGTCAGATGCCTGATAAATCAACCGGTGCGGTTGTTGTACCAATTTTCCAGACTTCGACCTATCAACAGGATGAAATAGGGGTACATAAAGGATTTGAGTATTCACGAACAGGAAATCCAACACGTCAGGCGTTGGAAGAATGTCTTGCAGCTCTCGAAAATGGCCGTTTTTCACTTGCATTTTCATCCGGATTAGCTGCTGAACATGCTGTTCTTTCGACCCTGAAGCCCGGAGACCATGTTATTGCTGCCGAGGATATGTATGGGGGGACTTATAGATTATTTGAACAGGTTTTCAGACCTTATGGCATCCAATTCACTTATGCAGGTGGTAAACCCGGCGATTTTGAAAAAGCTGTAAAACCCGAAACCAGACTATTCTGGATAGAATCGCCAACCAATCCGTTATTACGTATTATCGATATTTCAGCAGTATCCGAAATTGCTCACAAAAATAAAATTAAGGTGGTTGTTGATAATACATTTGCATCCCCTTTTTTCCAACAACCTTTGCTCTTAGGCGCAGACCTTGTTGTTCACAGTACTACAAAATACATTGGCGGGCATTCGGATTTGATCGGAGGAGCATTAATTGTCAATGATGAAGAATGGTATGCAAAACTTAAGTTTTTGCAAAATGCTGCCGGTGCAATCCCGGGTGCATTTGACAGCTGGTTAATGCTGAGAGGTTTAAAAACCCTTTCGGTCAGAATGAAACAACATGAAGAAAATGCAATCCGTATTGCTGCTTTTCTTGAAAGGCACCCACGGATTTCAAAGGCCTATTATCCCGGATTAACTTCTGATCCTTCCCATGCCCTTGCCAAACTGCAGATGAGCGGTTTTGGCGGTATGATCTCTTTTAAATTAAGACAGGGAGATAGTAAATCCGCTAACGCCTTCTTTAAGAAATTAAAGATAATCACACTTGCCGAAAGCCTGGGAGGGGTTGAATCATTAATTTGCTATCCATCCGCTATGACACATGGTTCTATGCCTGAAGAAAAAAGAAATGCTATCGGAGTAACAAAAGACCTTATACGGCTTTCAGTGGGAATCGAAGATGTTGAGGATTTGATAGATGATCTTTCAAATGCCTTAGAGAATTAATCACTTCTTTATTCCGGATTTCGGATATGTTGCAAATAAAACGCTGATACAGGCAAGTCTTCCCATCAAAAATTAATCTGAATTACTGGTAAAGTTTAAGCATTGATCTTTGCATTATATTGCTCCTGAGCTTAGTCGAAGGGTGGTCACTGAGCAAAGTCGAAGGGTGGTCACTGAGCAAAGTCGAAGTGGGTTTCGGCAGGCCAATCAATTAAATTAACTTTTTTAACAATATTTTTTTCTGAAAGAAAACTGTAAGTCTCATTTTTGGTTTTCAGGCTGACTTTGGACTTATCAACATCCAGATAAAGATAATCAATCTTCATTTTATTATAAAGAAAATTTGCAAATAAAATCGCTTTTTCCACACCGTCACCTCTGCCAAAATTCCATACTTCATCGGGTTGAGCAAGTCGTTGAGCATCATAAATAGAATCATTTGGCATGCCGGAAATCAAATGATACACTGTATCTTCTGATTTGCCCTTCAGCCCTTCAAGAGAGACCGGGTTTCGCTCCAATGCAGCTTTCATAAAAGGTTTCCAGTCTATTTTATCCATTTGCCTGAACGTATATAAGGACAACAAGGCAAGTTCATTATCATCGGCTTTCTCCGATACCAGCTGTAAAATCTCATTGCGCGTCTGGTTAACATCAATGATTAATGATTCTTCCGGAATAAATTGTTTATTGAGATCAGGGAGTTGAGGTTTAACATTTAAAAAATCAGTAAGATCTCTGAATAGTAATTTAATATTCTCCTCATTATCACATTTTGTTGCCTTTGCATGATCGATGAAATGGTTCATAATTTTATCGATAGAATAATCCTGGTTGTTTTCAAGATATTCTTCAATATCCTGAAGAATGATACGGTTTTCGAGCGGGGTGAGACTGAATTCCTCAGTATCAATCTCATCTATCAGAACCTGACGTGAGCTTTCAGAAAAATTATATTTGGTCGAATGTTCATATTCAAAAATTGTCTCAAGTGCAATGTAGTAATTATGAGCGTTTCTAAAGTGCCTGTATTGGAAACACTTTTTAAAACTCATATGATAACGTAGAAAATTTATAAAAATAGCCGGTGATAACCCTGTGCTGAGAAATTCTTTCAGTTTTTCGGAAAAATGTTGATATGCAGCCTTATTTATGGTAGATTTTTGATATATGTGATGGATGTAACCGGAGATATGTGATACCATGGTTACTTTTTCCTTTTCAAGAGCTCTGCGAGCCTTTGAAGATATTGATGTACCGTTAAACCACATTTTCCTGGTAAGAATTCTCCTGTTATTGGTGAGTATACCTTCATTAATATCAATAAAATCCTGGGAGTGCAGGGGAGTGCCAATTAAAAAGATGTTCTCCAGCGGAATACGCGCGATAATGAAAAGTGCCGCGACATATAAAGCAGAAAAGGAAACACATTCGCCCGCTCCGTTGATAAAGGATTCCTTATAACGAAATGCAGTCATAGCTTCTACATTTTCGGTCTTCCAATAGGGAATAATGTCGGTTGTATATTTATCTAATCCGAAATGACGCCTGATATCGATGTCAAAATAGTACTTGTCACCTTCATACCCAAATAAAGCATTCGACTGCTTTAAAATGTCCATATCAATAAAGTCCTTAAACCGGCCGATTTCCGTTTCTTTTGTTGTCAATCCCCAAGTATCCAGATCAAGGTTAAACACATAATGATCAATGATGTATTGTTTGATCCGGTTTATTTTACTTTTAAATGACTTTTTTTGTATGTCTTTAAACCATGGGTCATCCCGCCATGTCCAGATGATCGGACTCATGATATTAGCCATAACCAGTGGAAAAAGCAATTCAGGGAAGACATATATCTCCATATCGGACAATGAAAAAGTTGAAGAGTACTTCTCGAGGGTACTTTTGTCAGAAAAGTCAGGCATTACTGTTTTTTTCAAATTTGTTTTTTATTACCTGGTTTATCCTTTGCCGGGGGTTTAAACCCCCGGCAAAGGATAAACC
>JBBQGD010000071.1:0-15947 GCA_038322655.1 Bacteroidales bacterium
ATCTTCACGAATGGGCAAAATAATTTCCATTGCTAACCAGAAAGGCGGAGTCGGCAAAACCACAACAGCCATTAATTTAGGTGCAGCATTGGCCGTGTTGGAATTCAAAACCCTGATCATTGATGCTGATCCTCAGGCAAATGCAACATCAGGTGTTGGATATGATCCTAAAACAATCAAAACCAGCATCTACGAATGCATAATTGAAGAAGTTGAAGCAAAAAACATCATCCTGAGAACTGAAACGCCAAACTTATTTTTGTTGCCTGCTCATATCGATTTGGTTGGCGCTGAAATAGAAATGATAAATCTTGCCGATCGCGAAATAATGATGCGTAAAGTTGTTGAACAACTTCGCGACGACTATGACTTTATTCTTATTGATTGTTCTCCATCTCTCGGATTAGTTACTATTAATTCGCTTGTGGCTTCTGATTCGGTGATCATACCTGTTCAATGTGAATATTTTGCACTCGAAGGGTTAGGCAAATTATTGAATACTATCAAGATAGTTCAATCGCGGTTAAATCCAAAACTCGATTTTGAAGGAATACTGCTTACTATGTACGACGGGCGTCTGCGCCTTTCGAACCAGGTAGTTGAAGAAGTTAAAACTCATTTCCAGGATATGGTATTTAATACAATCATTGCCCGGAATACGCGACTGGCTGAAGCCCCGAGTTTCGGGCAAACAGTACTCATGCACGATGCCGGCAGCACAGGTTCACTTAACTACCTTAACCTGGCTCGTGAAGTTTTACAGAAAAATAAAATGACAACGCTTACACAAGAGCAAAAAGAAATAAAGGTTCAGGAATAATGGCAGTTCAAAAAAAGACAGGATTAGGACGAGGATTAAGCGCAATACTCGAAAGCCCTGAAACAGATATTACCTCGAAAGACATCTCGGGGAACTATGTTGCCGGTGCAATCGCTAATCTTCCTCTCACTAAAATTGAGACTAATCCCTTTCAGCCAAGAGAAGATTTTGACGAAGCTGCTTTAGCAGAACTTTCGCAATCCATTCTGGAACAAGGTATCATTCAGCCTCTTACAGTCCGGAAAATGGGATACGACAAGTATCAGCTGATATCCGGTGAAAGAAGGTTCAGGGCATCAAAACTGGCTGGAATTGGGTCAATACCTTGTTACATCCGTGTGGCTAATGATGAGCAAATGCTCGAATGGGCGTTGATTGAAAATATTCAACGTGAGAATCTCAATGCAATTGAAATTGCCATCAGCTACAACAGGCTTATTGAAGAATGTAGCCTTACCCAGGACGAACTCAGCAAAAGGGTTGGTAAAAACAGGTCAACTGTTACCAATTACATGCGCTTACTGAAATTGCCTGCCGAAATACAGGCCGCCTTACGCGATGGATCCATAAGTATGGGCCACGCCCGAACCTTGATTAATGTTGATGATCAGTCTAAACAACTCATAATCACCCGCAAAATAATTGCTGATGAACTTTCGGTTCGTGAAGTGGAAAAGCTGGTTCGCAACCTCGATAAGGTAGTTTCGGCTGTATCCAAACCGGCGAAAATTGCTCTCCCTCTTAAGTATGAAGTGATGAAAGATTCCTTACAGGAACGTTTGAACCGCAAAATTGAACTTCATCGTACTCCAAAAGGAAAAGGAAGTATTGTTATACCTTTCATATCCGACGACGATTTACAGGTAATTATTTCAAAGCTAGGAATTGAATATCAGAAGTGATAATTACAACCGGAAATATTTATACCCAACGGGAACAAAGTCTGCTGATTTCCTTACCAAAAAAGGTGCGCGGGCTTTGTTTTGTTTTTATACTTTTAATCGTTTTTATCAATGTTTCTGGAAATATAGCAACTGCTCAGGAAGTCAAAGTTTCTGTTGTTGACACACTTCCAAAAGCTACTGTTATCAGTACAATTCCAGCGAAGGCAGTTAAAGTCCATTCGCCCCGTAAAGCAACTATTTTAGCTTTGGTACTCCCTGGTGCGGGTCAGATCTATAACCATAAATACTGGAAAGTTCCGATCGTTTATGCCGGCTTTGCTACCATGATATATTTCATTCAAATGAATAACAAACTCTATCATGATGTCGAAGATGCTTATCATTATGTATCAGTTACCATGAAAACAGTTTACCCACCTACCCCGCCCAATATATTTCCTTACCCCGCTCCACCTAATGATTATGCAATAAGATATAGTGAACCGAGTCTTTTGCAAGGCCGCGATGCATACAGGCATAATCTTGAATTATCCTATATTCTGACAGGCGTTTGGTATATTCTCACCGTAGTAGACGCGACGGTCGACGCTCATTTTTTCGACTATAACATTAATGATGATCTGACACTCAGAGTAGATCCATGGATTCCGGCACTTGGTATGAGATCACCTGATGGAATTTCGGGAGGCCTTAGCCTGAACCTGCGGTTTTAATCAAAAAGCCGGAAGATTACTTTAAATGATAGTGTAATTAAAAAGAAGCTTTGTTTATTTAATTAGCAATTACAAAACCTTAATTTATGAAAATAGCTCTTCTGGGATATGGTAAAATGGGACATGAGGTTGAAAAGATCGCTATTGATCATAATCATTCAATCGGGGTTACCATTGATAATGAAAATGACTGGGTAGAAAAAGCTGCCCTCCTGAAAGAATGTGATGTTGCGATTGAATTCTCTATGCCGGCAATCGTTATTGAAAACATACGAAAATGCTTTGAAATAGGAATTCCAATTGTGGTTGGAACTACAGGCTGGTACGACCAGTTTGAGATGATTTCAGATCTTTGTATTAGCAGCAATAACACCTTGTTTTATGCTTCGAATTACAGCATAGGAGTAAATGTTTTTTTCGATATAAACCGGCGGCTTGCCTCCTTGCTCGAAGCCTATCCTATGTATGCGCCTTCCATGGTCGAGATACATCATACTGAAAAGCTTGATGCTCCAAGCGGAACAGCAATCACACTGGCAAACGGAATTATCTCTGCCAATTCACTATACAAGAAATATACTGATTCCGAGCCATTACCGGGAGAGATAGCACTTCAATCCATTCGTAAGGGAAACGCTCCGGGAACTCACACTATAACATGGGACTCTGATTTTGACCAGATAACCATTATACACGAAGCCAAGGACAGACGTGGATTTGCTATTGGAGCGGTTATGGCAGCTGAATTCATTCAAAACCGGCACGGAGTATTTACAATGAAGGATTTGCTGAACTTATAAAAACTCAAAACCTAGATTTAAATATCAGCATTTTAACACATTTTAACTTAACAAGCCGGACAAGGTGTAACTTTTAGCAGATATTTGCGCCAAAGTAGTACTTGTCAAGATTGAGACTAAACATCATAACATACTGTAAAATAATATTATATACCTTTACAACTCATAACTAAATACATTAAACTTTAATTAAAGATACCCTATTATGGATCTGATGACAATTTTGTTGCTTATTATCATTCTTTTCCCAATGTTGAATTATTGGATATTCAACGATGCCGGAGTTAGCGGATACAAAGCTTTGATACCGTTTTATAACTATTATGTGTGGCTGCAAGTAATCGGGAAACCCTGGTGGTGGCTTATACTAATGCTGGTTCCGTTCATTAATTTCTTCATGATTTTGCTCATGCTTGTGCAAACTGCCCTGAGTTACAACAAATACAAGCTGGGAGATCAAGCGCTGGCAGTACTTTTCCCGTATGCTTACATTCCTTACCTGGGTATTTCAGAAAAAGAGTATTATGTTAAACCTGAAAATCGTGTGCGTGTTAAAAAATCGCAGTTGCGTGAATGGACTGATGCCATCATTTTTGCGGTTGTAGCAGCTTCTATCATCCGTGTTTTTATGATCGAAGCCTATACGATTCCAACATCTTCCATGGAGAAATCATTACTGGTTGGCGATTTTTTGTTTGTCAGTAAAATGAGTTACGGGCCAAAACTACCCAATACGCCGCTGGCTTTCCCGTTTGTACATCATACAATGCCTTTAACTCAATTCACAAAATCATATGTTGAGTGGATTGAATGGCCATATTACCGTTTCCCTGGATTTACCACTGTGAAACATAATGATGTTGTTGTATTTAATTATCCTGATGGCGATACTGTTGCTCTTAAACAGCAAAATTCGAGTTATTATTCATTGGTGCGGCAACTTGGACGTGAGCGCGTATGGAACGATAAATTTAATTTTGGTGATATCGTTGCCCGACCTGTTGATAAACGCGAAAACTATATCAAACGCTGTATTGGCTTGCCTGGTGATACATTACAAATAATTGATGAAGTAGTGCATATCAATGGCAAGGCTGTTGATTTTCCTGAACTTTCGCAATTTATGTACCGGGTAAAAACGGATGGAAACCCTATTAACAAGCGCCTGATAAACAAACTTGATATTACTGAAGAAATTCAAATGACTGAAACAGGAGACCAGGTAATTACTTTAACACAGGAATCGGCCGCTAAACTCAAGGAACTCCCAAATGTTCTGTCTGTTGAAAAAATAATACAACCTAAAGGATTCTGGCAACCCTATATTTTCCCATTCGATTCATCCTATGCATGGAATGTGGATAATTTCGGTCCGTTGTATATTCCTAAAGCCGGGACAACTGTTCAGCTCACGTTGGCTAACCTTCCGTTGTATTCCAGGATTATCAACGCTTATGAATTGAATTCACTGGATGTAAAAGACGGAAAGATATTTATAAATGGGAAAGTAACAACATCTTATACTTTCAAGATGGATTACTACTGGATGATGGGTGATAACCGACACAACTCAGCTGACAGCCGTTTCTGGGGATTTGTACCCATCGACCATATTGTTGGCAAGGCAGTGTTTGTATGGCTTTCGCTTGATAAAAACAAGTCGCTTTTCGATGGTAAGATCAGGTGGAGTAAGTTATTCAGAGTAGTAAGATAACACCTGGATTTCTGTTTTGCTTCACTAGAAATAATCCAGGTGAAATAACGTCAGTTAAAGTACCGGCAAAAATTTCCTATAATTTATACAGATCTTTTTCGTTAATTGGAAAAGGTCTGTTTCTTTGATAGAAAATGACCATTCATACATTACTAAAAATTTCATAGTTTTGCATTATCATGTCAACTGAAAAACAATAATACAATTGGCGCCTCAAAACAACTTATCGATTATACCTGATCTTACATAATGCCCCGATACACCTCAAATTCACTTCCTAAAAACACGCTTCAGAATGAGCAATCCAGTGCTCCGTCTGAGCCAAAAGAGAAGAAAAAAGCCAAGCCATCAGCATCGAAGAAGGAAGAAAATCTGAATCCACTCACATCGCGAATAGAAAAATTGTCGCAGGTGGTTGGTATTTTTTCCTTGCTGACATCTTTCTTTCTTTTTATCGCCATAATATCATTTCTGATTAATTGGTTTGCCGGGGAGTCAGACGATATCTTATCCGGTGTAGGCTTTTCCCGTATTTTATCGGATAAAACTTTGGAAGCCAACAATCTGGGGGGCCGGTTAGGAGCCGCAGCTTCCATCTTGCTTGTAAAACAAGGCTTTGGGATCGGGACCCTTTTAGTTCCTATTTGGTTATTCGTACTTGGCGTCAGGCTAACGTTGAAGCATAAAATTATTTCACTTGGTTCCAGCCTTGGTTTCGTACTCTTAACCATGGCATGGCTTTCGGTTACACTTGGTTTCTTATTCCGGAATTCTGCACTTTCAATACTTGGAGGGATTTCAGGGTATGAATCTTCGCTTTACCTCGAAGGCCTGATGGGCAAATTCGGGCTTATGCTCCTGTTGATTTTCGTTTTTGTTACATTTTTAGTCATCGTATTTAATTTCTCACTTCACAAGATGAAACAATGGATCGAAAATCGTAAAAAAGTTTCCCTTTCTGATGATGAAATACTGAATCAGGATCCTGAATTTATTGCTAATGCACGAAATGCCCAGGATCTTGTCGATAAATATAATACAGTTGAATTTGCTGTAAATGACTTTGAAAAGCCCGCCGATCCCCAAAAACCAGCAAACCAGCCTCTGGGAAACGGCAATGATCAGGCAACAAGTACACAGTTTGAACCGGTTGTTATAATGCCTAAAACGAAACAACAGCCAAATGCCCAGGTAGAGTTCACTGTCGAAACTACTGAACCTCTTTCTTCGGCTTCAGATACTGATTTTACAACTATTACTCCTGCAGTGCCTCAGGCAGTAAATTCCACCCTTGAGAACAGGAATAACAAATCAGATATTGAGCATAATACGATGGATACAGCTTACGATCCACACCTGGACCTGGCTACTTTTGTGCTTCCCGGCATCGATTTACTGGATGATTATGGCGCTGGCACCATCAGCGTAACAAAAGATGAACTTGAAGCCAATAAGAACCGTATTGTTTCAACATTGGGAAATTATGGGATACAAATAGATAAAATTAAGGCAACCATTGGTCCTACTGTCACACTTTACGAAATAATTCCCGCTCCTGGTGTTCGTATTTCAAAAATTAAGAACCTCGAAGATGATATTGCACTAAGTCTTTCGGCACTGGGTATCCGTATTATTGCACCCATTCCTGGCAAAGGCACAATTGGCATTGAAGTTCCAAACCAGAATCCTTCCATTGTAGGGATGAAAGCATTAATTGCTTCTGAAAAGTTTAAGAGCAATCATTATGATCTTCCTTTTGCCATTGGCAAAACCATACAAAATGAGGAATTTATTGCCGACCTTACTAAAATGCCGCATATACTTATGGCAGGTGCCACAGGACAAGGGAAGTCAGTAGGTTTGAATGCCATTATCACTTCACTTTTGTATAAAAAACATCCTTCGGAACTCAAATTTGTAATGGTTGACCCTAAAAAAGTCGAATTGACCTTATTTTCAAAAATTGAGCGGCATTACCTTGCAAAGCTACCCGATTCAGAGGAAGCTATAATCACTGATACAAGGAAAGTAGTCAGAACGCTAAATTCACTTAATATAGAGATGGATAGCCGTTACGACCTCTTAAAAGAAGCCCAGGTTCGTAATATAAAGGAATACAACACCAAGTTTATTGCCCGCAAATTAAACCCTCTTAACGGGCATAAGTTTATGCCTTACATTGTTGTGGTAATTGATGAGTTTGCCGATCTTATACTCACAGCCGGCAAGGAAGTTGAACATCCTATCACCAGGCTTGCCCAACTTGCAAGGGCAATAGGCATTCACCTCGTAATTGCTACTCAGCGACCAAGCGTTAACATTATTACAGGAACGATTAAAGCCAATTTCCCTGCGCGTATCGCTTTCAGGGTTATATCCAAAATTGACTCACGCACTATTCTTGATACAGGAGGAGCCGATCAGCTGATAGGCCGTGGCGATCTTCTGATGTCGCAGGGCGGAGATATGATCCGTTTGCAATGCGCATTTATCGATTTGCATGAAGTAGAACGCGTTACCGAATTTATCGGTTCACAACGCGGCTATCCAACTGCCTATGCCTTGCCTGAATTTAATGAAGAAGAATCAGAAATGCAGCAGGAATTGGATCCGGGCGAACGCGATGAGCTATTTGAAGATGCAGCTTACCTGATCGTATCAACACAACAAGGCTCAACATCATTATTACAACGAAAACTTAAACTGGGTTACAACCGTGCCGGACGAATTATCGATCAACTGGAAGCTGCCGGCATTGTCGGCCCGTTTGAAGGCAGTAAAGCCCGTGAAGTTAAAGTTGCAACAGAGTTCGCTTTGGAACAGTTTTTGAAAGATCTTAACAGTAACCGAAAACAAGAAGAATTTTAAAATAAAAAATCGAAAAATGAGAAATTTTTTAATGATTGCTATGTTGGTAGCTTTTACCATTTCAGGATTTGCGCAGAATGATAAAAAAGCTACTTCTATACTTGATGACGTATCTGCTAAAACAAAGTTATATAAAACGATAAAGATTGATTTTACATATGCAATGGATAATGCAAAAGAGAAAATCCATGATAAGTTTAAAGGATCCTTGCTATCAAAAGGAGACAAATACAAACTTACGGCTGCCGGCCAGGAAGTGATAAGTGATGGCAAAACCATGTGGACGTACCTTAAAGATGCCAATGAAGTACAGATTAACAACGCCGGCGAAGATGACGATTCATTTACCCCAACCAAGCTGTTGAGCGGTTATAGCAATGACTATAAATCAAAATTTATTTCAGAAAAGGGCAATACCCAGATAATTGAACTCTATCCGTTGAAAAAAGGCAAATCATTTACTAAGGTACAGTTGACTCTTGATAAGGCTAAAAAACAAATCAGTAAGTTTGTAATCTACGACCGCAATGGCAGTACTTTTTCTTATATTGTCGATAAATTTGTTACCGATCATGCTATTGCTGATAACGTATTTACATTTAATAAAGCTGATCATCCCGGAGTGGAATTGAATGATATGCGCTAGGTTTTAATTGAAGTGTTTAGTAGCCAGGCTTTGGGGATCAGGGGACTCAGATTATGGATTTTAGGCCTCCAGATCCAAATTCAAAATTTCAAATTCGAACCAACTTTACTTCTCCAGTTTTCGCATCATAATATCCTTGTCTACCTGGCGCATTATTTTAGTGCCAATACTGCGAAAACCGGGTGTTCCATCTGTCATTTGAAATTCGATGGTATCGTATAATTCCTGCAGGATATCAGGTTCTTTTGCTGAAAGGCGGTATAAGATCTGGATACAATACATTTTTACGGCTACACTTTCAAATGGCGACAATAACCATTCAAATGAGATCTGCATCAGTTCTCCTTCAGCACCTTTTGGAAAATCTGATCGCGAAATCATTCGTAATGCATGACGTTTCAATCCATCGTGATTAAATCCGGGAAGTTTCATAATTAATTGTGGCAGATAAGGCTCAACCCAGCCAGGTTTGTTTTCCGAAGCAGTATCAATGATCCAGGCTGCCCTTCGTGAAACAGGTTCTTCCATAGTAAAATATATTTCCCATAGTTCGCTCAGCAGTTCAGGGCGCTTGTTAACTATATCACCTACAAAATCGGTATAGGATCGGGAATTACCTTTGAGCAGCAATTCACGGAAGTTGTGTTTTTGTAATGTCATTTTAGCCTGTTGCAACAAAAAAAACTACTGATTTATACAAATTGAGTCAACCAAGTTATCATAAATATCTATAATTCTGTGAGTAGTCTTGATTTTTTGATCAATTTTGCAACCTTTTTACATCATCAGATATGAAGAAACGAATTTCTGTATTTTTCCTTTACCTGATATACTGGTATCTGCTTTTTGTGATTGTGAGAGTAACTTTTCTTCTAACTTACTTTGACAAAACTCTGATGTTGACTGCTTCAGAAATTGGCAGCACATTTATTCACGGATTTAAGCTGGATATTGCCATTGCAGCATATATTTCATTTATACCCTCACTATTCCTCACTTTTACTTCGTTTTCTGAGGGTCGTTTCTTAAAATATTTCTATCACATATATACAACTATTGCTTTATTTTTCAGCTCTTTAATTATTTTAGGTGACCTATTCATGTACGGGCACTGGGGATTCCGGATAGATGCCACTCCCCTGTTCTACATGACCAACCTGAAAGCCATGACTGCAAGTGTGAGTACATTTACCGTTATCAGCGGAATCCTCGGCGTATTGCTACTCACAGGATTTCTTTTTTTCTTTTATTATAAAGTATTTAATGCAAAACTGAACTCATTGCACAAAAGCAATAAGGCTGTATATATATTATTGCCTTTTACCCTGCTGCTTTTTATTGTGATGCGTGGCGGAACAGGGATTGCAAGCCTTTCGACAAGTACAGCGTATTTCTCGAAAAAGCAGTTTGCCAATCATGCTGCTATTAATCCGATCTGGAATGTGGGATTTTCAATTACAGAATCGGATGATCTAAGTCAAAAATATGTTTTTTACAGCGAAAATGAAGTTAATCAATTACTTGCTCCGCTTCATCCAGATAAAGGTTCTACTGTTAACCTGCTCCGGAATAACCGTCCTAATATTATCTTTATTATTACCGAAAGCTTAACAGCTAAGGCACTTGAAGCTACCGGCGGACGACCGGATATAATGCCGGAGTTAAATAAACTGGTGAAAGAAGGTGTACTTTTCGACCAGGTATATGCTGCATCCGACAGAACTGATAAAGGGATGGCAGCTGTATTGGCCGGTTATCCTCCGTTGCCTGGTTCAAGTCCTTTAAAATACCAAAAACTGACTCAGAAACTGGCTTTTGTTCCCGCAAAGCTAAACGCTGAAGGATATAAAAGCGAGTTTTATTATGGTGGTACATTGGTGTTTGCTAATTATCAGGCCTTCCTGGTTCAGGCAGGCTATGATAAAATGGTTTCGGATAAAGATTTTCCTCCTGCTGATCTGAAATCAAAATGGGGTGCATTTGATCACGTGGTTTTCAACAAATGCCTGGCAGATTCACCTGATAGCGATAAAAGGTTCTTCAAAACAATACTCACACTTACAAGTCACGAACCATTTGAAACGCCAGTGCCCACGGTTATTAAAGGAGATGATGATGACTCCAAATACCTGAATTCGTTACATTATACCGATTCATGCTTTGGCGATTTCATTAAAGAAGCAAAAACCAGGAAATGGTGGGATAATACACTTATTGTAATAATTGCAGATCATGGCAGTTCGCGACCCGGAAATTCCGAAATGTGGGAAAAATCAAAATACCATATTCCTATGATCTGGCTCGGTGGAGCTTTAAATGTACAAGATACTGTGATCAGTAACCTTGCTTCCCAAACCGACCTGGCAGCAACTTTACTATCGCAGCTTCAGATTAATGCCGAAGATTTTAAATTCAGCAAAAATATACTTGCTAATGAGTATGTTCCATATGCATTCTTTACATTTTCGGGTGGATTCGGATTTCTAAAACCTGACGAGCTTTTAATATACAATACTATCACAAACACTTACACTGAACCAGATAAGAAAAAGGATTCCGTAAATGAAATGCAGGGGAAAGCCTACCTGCAATCGCTTTACATGGACTTTTTCAGTAAAAACAAATAAGTTAGTGAGTGTGAGTGAAAAAAGTAAACCTGATAATCTCTGATAAAAGTCTCAAATTACCTGGTTATTAGTTCTGGCTTTCAGATTATATATTTCTGCTATTTTGCCTTTGTCTCTCTTACTTTCCGCCCGTATTTTTCATAATCAATTTTAACTATGGTTGCCGGCTCATTATTATCATCACCAATCTGTGAAACTTTGGTAAAAATCAAAGGATATTTTTCCTGGATGAATGCCATATACCGCTCAACAGTATTAATTATATAACCATCTTTCCGGTTCGAATTACGCCGCAGGTTTGCCGTAAGAATA
Source organism: Bacteroidales bacterium (assembly GCA_038322655.1). GTDB lineage: Bacteria > Bacteroidota > Bacteroidia > Bacteroidales > UBA4417 > UBA4417. The sequence goes on from JBBQGD010000071.1 coordinate 11,406, forward strand.
TGTGTTACACCAGCATTTTGTAATTGGTAGAGCAATGAATCAGGATAGTATAGTTTCATCACCTTACCTTCTTCTTTAAACGACCTTATGGTATTTGCAGATGAAATATAATTAAATCCCGCCGATTTGATTTCGCTATAGAACTTATTTTTAATACTGTCGTTGATTTTTTCGGCAAAGTAAACTGTATCGCCTACAAAAAGCATCGCCAGCATATTTTCTTTCAACATGGCAAATAATTCAGGATTCAGCTGTTTGCCATTGAAGTCTGCATAATTAAACATCATGTATGCAGAATCATTTTTTATCCAGTTATTTATGAAAACATCGGTGCTATATGCCGGAAGTGCCATAATTCCATAAAATTTTCTGCCATTTCCATAAACAAATGAGATGGAAGCCTTTCGGCATGCAACGATAGCATCTTCCGGAAGGTTTTTTGCCGCCCACTCACTGGCTTTCAGATAGTTCTTCCAATCGGTTGTAAGCCCTCCATAACGACCACTGATTTTCTGGTTTGCTTTTATTGTACCTGCAGTAATGACAAGGCTCTGGAAAAATATCAACAACGCCATTAAAGGAATCACCAACTGGAGTATTTTGAACTTATCTATTTTTGAAACATAGTAAATCAAGGAGAGTAAAATTAACAACAGCAAGGGAACAGCGGTAATGATTAGCCTGCTTTGATCCCAATTTGTTTGCAAAACAATAAAGGTTACCAGCAAACTAGCACCTGTGAGAAGACCTGTAAAGAAAAGGTATTTATTCTTTCTAAATGTTATTACCATTGAACCAATTGTCAGCAAATAAATAAGTATTGTTATCAAACCATTAGGAGCCATTGAAGGAGTAACTTTTCTTAAGCCTATTATTGAAATGAAATGTCGCGAAAGGTAAAGGTTGGAATTATCGATTAGCCTTGTATAAAAACCAGCGATATCTTCATTACCTTTCTGTGGATTGTAATAATCCTTTTGAAGAAAATGAGATCCTTGTGAAGCTAATTGTGTCCCGTTTACATTCCATAGTGTATATTTTAATCCCTTGAATACTAATAATAAGATTCCGAACGCTGCTATTGAAAAGATAAGATTTTTCCATTGCCCTTTTAAAAAGAAATACCCTGTAATTGCTATAAAAGCTGAATAACCCGCATTCCGTGTAAGCACAAGTGCTAACAGGCATATTGCCAACAATATATGCCGCTTAATATCCTGTTTTAATGTAACAGTATGTTCCGTATCAATAAAGTTCCGGAAGAATACCAGCAACAAAACCATCTGTACAAACAAATAAAAGGCTTCACTATAAGTCTGGCTTGCATAATATAAAAGAAAAGAATTCACACTCAATGCTAACAAGCTAATTACCAGCAATGTAGATGGAATACGCGACCTAAAGGCAATAAAAAATAAATACATAAAACCCATCACTGACAGAAGTGACAGTATTTTTAATGGTATCAGGTTAATACCAAATATAGCAACAAAAATTGAAAGCACCATCGGATATAATGGCCCATAATATTCAGGGTAAGTAAATGAGTGAATAAATTCGGAAGCTTTGATAATATAATATGAATCGTCACCTGATAAACTCACCCTCGAATCGAAAAGCAAAAGGCTGAAAAGAAATGTAAGACCTAAAATAATCCAGATCAACCAACTTAGTTGCTTATCAAAAAATCCATCCATTATACTGAGTAAATCTTTCCGTTCCTCAGTAATAGTTGTTTTTTTAATTGGTTGTGAAACAGCTTTTATATTTTTGTGTTTCGCTGTATTTTTTGCCATAATAAGATCTGAAATAATAATTAAAGAAAGTCATACAAATATCAGTATTTTTCATGAAAGTAAAATGCCTGCCGTACAAATTAGGGAATAATTATAAGTTGATGGTGAATAATAATGGCAACCGCCTGGGTTACCCTATGGATAAAAATGCCATGCATTTTCTAAACCTTTTGGGGAATAAGTTTTTCGGTATTTTTTTCACCTATTTGCTTGGGCAAAGATTAAAAGATACACTTTGCAGCACCAAAGTATTGTACAAGAAAGATTATGAAGAGATCAACCGCTTTAGTCATGGTTGGCTGCTGATTAAAATAAGCGCTTTTGCCGCCAAGAAAATTAAATTTAAATAATTCTAAAAAACAACCCCGAAAAAATCAGTTTCCGGGATTGTTTATTTTAGTTATTTCTGAATGTCAATTGATTTCCCTTTTGACTGATCACTATTTTTTTTTCTTTATTAATCTCATTAGAAAGGATCATTTTTGAGAGTTTGTTCAGAATCTCACGTTGCAATACACGTTTCAGCGGTCGGGCTCCGTATTGAGGATCAAACCCTTCGGTTGCCAGAAATTGAATAGCATCATCGGTAACTTCCAGGTGAATGTCATTGGCAAGGAGCATTTCTTCAATCTTTTTCAGTTGCAATCTCACAATTTCTGCAATTTCTTTTTCGGTAAGAGGAGCAAACATAATCACCTCGTCAATCCTGTTCAGGAATTCGGGACTGATTGTTTTCCTAAGAAGATCGAAAACTTCTTCACGGGTCTGGCCCAGTATTTTTTCACGGTTCTGCCCATTGATGGATTTCAGCTTTTCCTGTATCAGCATGGATCCTATATTGGATGTCATGATAATAATGGTATTCCTGAAATCAGCAGTACGACCCTTGTTGTCAGTCAAACGACCATCATCAAGCACCTGTAACAAAATATTGAAAACATCAGGATGCGCTTTTTCCATTTCATCAAACAAAACAACGGAATATGGTTTGCGACGAACTTTTTCCGTCAACTGGCCACCTTCATCATATCCTACATAACCCGGAGGTGCTCCGACCAGACGAGAAACCGAATGACGTTCCTGGTATTCGCTCATATCAATACGCACCATAGCATTCTCATCATTAAACATATAATCGGCTAACGCTTTGGCGAGTTCGGTTTTGCCTACACCTGTAGTACCAAGGAAAATAAAGGAACCCATTGGTCGTTTTGCATCCTGCAGCCCTACCCTGCTACGACGAATAGCATCCGAAATAGCCTCAATGGCTTCGTCCTGGCCAATTACACGTTTATGAAGTTCATCTTCAAGATGCAACAGTTTTTCACGCTCACTCTGAAGCATACGCGATACCGGTATACCAGTCCAGCGTGCAACGACTTCGGCTATTTCTTCTGAGCCGATTTCTTCCTTCACCAAGATTGAATTCACCTGCAAAAGGTCAAGCTCCTTTTTAAGTTGTTCCAGTTTTGCAACGGCTTCCTGTGTTTTTCCATACCGAAGTTCAGCTACCAGACCATAATTTCCTTCTCGTTCTGCCTGCTCAGCCTCAAATTTATAGTCTTCGATATTTTTCTTTTGCAACTGGATTCCGTTAACGAGGTTGCGTTCAGCCTCCCATTTGGCTTTCAGATCTTTACGCACTTCATCAAGGTTTGCAATTTCTGCATTGAGCTGTTTCAGTTTTACATCGTCTTTTTCACGCTTGATGGCTTCACGTTCAATCTCCAGTTGTCGGATACGGCGCTCCTTTTCATCCAACTCTTCAGGAACTGAGTTAATCTCAAGTCTGAGTTTGGCAGCAGCTTCATCAATCAGGTCGATTGCTTTATCAGGCAGAAACCTGTCAGTAATATATCGCTGCGAAAGTTCAACAGCGGATATAATAGCCTCATCTTTAATTCTGACCTGGTGGTGAGTTTCATAACGCTCTTTTAAACCACGTAAAATGGAAATGGCATCCAATGTGTCCGGTTCATTTACCATTACAACCTGGAAACGGCGTTCGAGTGCTTTATCTTTTTCAAAATATTTCTGGTATTCACTCAGAGTAGTTGCACCAATTGCACGAAGCTCACCACGGCTTAGGGCCGGTTTCAGGATATTAGCTGCGTCCATTGCTCCTTCCGAAGCCCCTGCTCCTACCAAAGTATGGATTTCGTCAATAAAAAGTACAACATCGCCATCAGATGCTATAACGTCTTTTACTACACTTTTAAGCCTTTCCTCAAACTCACCTTTATATTTAGCACCTGCAATCAGTGAGCCCATATCGAGTGAAAAAATAAGTTTATTCTTTAGATTTTCAGGTACATCACCACTAACAATACGATGTGCAATACCTTCTGCAATAGCGGTTTTTCCTACCCCGGGTTCGCCAATCAGGATAGGATTGTTTTTTGTACGGCGGGTTAGTATGGTCAATACACGTCTTATTTCCTCATCACGGCCGATTACCGGATCGAGTTTACCTTTTCGGGCCAGATCATTGAGGTTGCGGGCATATTTAGTAAGGGCATTGTAAGTATCTTCGGCAGTAGCGCTGGTGGCTGATGAGCCTTTCCGCAGTTCAGTAATTGCTGCCTTCATATCTTTTTCGTTTGCACCGAGTTGTTTCATGAGTTTCGAAACATTATCGTTCGACGCAAGTATTCCAAGTATAACCAGCTCAATGGTAATGAATTGATCACCAAAGTCTTTCATCATGGATTCTGCCTTTTGCAATGCCTTGGAAGCATCGTTCGAA
>JBBQGD010000072.1:0-15678 GCA_038322655.1 Bacteroidales bacterium
TATTGAGCCATCGGGATTGGCTTCGGACATTAAAATCATTAAAGGTATAAACAATGAATGCGACAGCATTGCCCTTAGCTATCTTAACTCGTTAAAAGATAATAAATTCTGGACTCCTGATAAGATAGGCGGACAAAAAGTGACCCAGGAAATAATTATTCCTGTCGACTTTTCTATAATTGGTTTTTCGAGGTACCGGAATAATTATAATATGTTTTGGATGCAAAACAATAATATGATGATGCAAAACCATATGAACCCTACGATACCTAATTTAAGAACCACATTTTAAATTTCTGCATTTGGGTTTATGATTAAGAATCCTGCAAACATTGCAAGATTTTGATTCTCATCATGTAAAACCTAATCAATTAGTATCTGTTAATAATCCAAATAATATTTGTTACAATTTACGGAGCCAGTCTGCTTACACTCCACGCATTCCCCTCAAGCAAATACTGTATCCTGTCGTGAAGCCTGCCTGGGCGGCCTTGCCAGAATTCCATCCTATCGGGTTTTAAACGGTAACCACCCCAATGTTCCGGACGGGAGATATTTTCACTTCCTTCCATAAATAAAAGCTTTTCGCGTTCTTCTACAAGCTGGCTGCGTGATGCAATGGGTGAACTCTGAGGCGAAATAACAGCATTAATCCTGCTTTCGAGCGGTCGCGAATAGAAATAGGCATCCGATTCATCGGTATCTACTTTTCCTATAATTCCTTCGATACGTACCTGCCTCTCAGTTAATGGCCAGAAAAAAGTAAGCGCGGCCGCATGGTTTCCGCTGATCTGCACTCCCTTACGGCTCAGGTAATTGGTAAAAAACACAAAACCATGATCATCAAACGATTTAAGCAAAACAACACGGGCCGACGGTCTGAACTCTGCTGAAACTGTTGCTAAAACCATTGCTGTTGGTTCCGGTTCGCCTGATTCCATTGCATCCTGAAGCCACTCCCTGAACCAGTTTACAGGTTCAATTGGAAAATCATCACCAAGGATGGCGCTATGCAGGTAATCTTTACGGATATCTCTGAGATCCATGGCTCCAATTTTAATAAAACAATTACAAAAGCGTGATAAATATAAACAAAAAAAATACCGGTATGTTTGACATTCTCCTTCTTAATGTAATCGCAGGCACTCTGTAATCTCATACCTGAATATTTAAAATAAAAAGGTTGAATGCCGGCCTTCCCGGTATAAGAAGAAATCACTTCATTCATCATAATATCATTTTCTGTAGATATGTTTTCAATCATGGCTATTTCATATCTTCGCGCTGAATTTAAAAAATCTCCACTATGTCAAAATCAGCGAAAACTTTTTCACTTATTATCCTACTGCTTGCAGTTTACCATCTTACTCCCAAGGCTCAAAAATCAGGAAATACGAATCCCTTGGATTATGTATCCGGTATTCAGAAAGAAAGGGATCAAAAAGACATTGAGATGCTGACTGATGAAAAGTCGCCTATTCCGGATGAAGAAAAGGCAACATTTGAAAAATTGAATTATTACAAACCAAAGCCTGAATATCGCATCGTAACCAGTTTTAAACGATTTGACCAGGCTTCGCGTTTCCTTATGAAAACCACAACTGAAAGATTACCTGAATACTCTTTGTATGGCGTTGTGAATTTCAAACTCAAAGGGAAGGAATATTCGCTGAATGTGTATCAGAACATCGAACTGGTAAAAAAACCAGGATATGAGAAACATCTTTTTCTCCCATTCAATGATGAAACCAATGGTAAAGAAACTTATGGAGGCGGCAGGTTCCTGGATTTATCCGAAACCGGTGAAGATACGCTGGTGATTGATTTTAACCTCGCCTATAATCCTTATTGTGCTTATAACCATAAATACTCCTGCCCCATTCCACCAGAAGATAATAACCTGGAAGTAAAGATAGAAGCCGGTGAAAAAATATGGCATAAGTAAGCTTTATCATATTGAGATTATCAAAATATTAAACATCCTATTACCCGTATAGCAACAGCTTGAAAAATGGCAAAAATTGCAGATACATCCAATACCCGAATGACCTTAAGGCGATTGCTCCGCAGGCCAAAATACCGGTATATGGTTGCAAACCGCATTGTACCTCATTTACCTTGGTTAGCGCTTTTTGCCCTGGCGACTTATTTATACAAGGCACGTATTTTCGCAGATTCAGGCTATTATTTTTTGCAGTTTGTCAATAACCAGTCTTTCTGGATCGAACTGCAGCGTGTTGTACTGGGCATTTCTCAAATCATTCCACTTATCGGGATATGGCTTGGGCTCGAAATGAAATACATACTTCTACTTTATTCACTTGGCAATGTTGTATTCTTCTACATACTTTTTCTTTTTGTTTATTATGGCTTACGCGACAGGCGGTCAGGCTTGCTGATCATCCTGGCACAAACCATCGGAATTGTTTACAGTTTCTACACACCTATGTTTGAACTCTATTATGGAGTTTCACTTCTTATTACTTTTTACGCCATCTGGAGGCTCCCATTTCGGTATCATTCCCTCTACATTCTTTTAATACTGGAGGTTCTGATTCTTTTAAGCCACCCGCTGGCATTTATGCTATTTATATACGTCCTGTTGTATGACTTCAGAAAAGAAAAGCATAAACCATTTAAGTTTTATCTCCCGATACTATTGGTTTTTGTTGGAGCACTTGCATTCAAGTACTTTACCCTGAGCGAATACGAATCGGCTAAACTTGGATGGCAATTCAATTATGATGAGAATAAAAGATACCTTCAATTTCTCAACCCTGACTACTACCGTATAATCGGTCTATTTATGTTACGCCATTATTTTGAAATACTGGCGGGTTTTGTAGCGGTGATTTTCATGCTGATTAACCGGAAGCAATGGTTCAGACTGCTTTTAGTAACAGGGACTTTCTTTGCTTATACATTTCTTGTAAATTCCGCGAATACACTTGATACATCACGCTATATTGAACAGGTAATGTTCCCTTACGTTCCTATAATATTCATTCCATTGATATACGGATTCTCATCCAAAGGGCGGCAGGGACGGCATAACCTGGCAGTATTTCTTATTTCGGCTGTTGTTGTTTACCGTTTAGGCTTAATTTATTGGAGTAGCGAAATATTTGTGAAACGAACTGCCCAAATGGAACAACTTATTGAAACAGCCAGGCAGAAAGGGGGAAGTAAATTTGTTGTATCTGAGGAAATTGTGGATCATAAATACACGCAATTTAATTGGTCGTACCCGATTGAAACCTTGCTACTGAGTGCTATTGACGGGAATGATTTAACTGTTACCATTGTTCCGGAGGAAGATTTCAATTTTGAAAATAACGGGGGAAAAGTAAAAGCTAATCAATTTATTTTTCGAAAATGGGATATCAAAGATATTAGCTGGTTAAATAAAAAGTACTTTAATCTTGATATGGGTCCTTATCGCGCAATTAATGATTCAACACCAAATTCAAACATTAGTAATATAGCCAGCAACCTACGTATAAGGATCAATTCAAAAAAGATATATCCAGCAACGGATACTGTCTGGATTCCTGTAACCATTGTGAACCTTAGAAATACTCCGATTTATTCAGGGAAACAAAATAAGATTTTTTTATCCTATTTTTGGGTCGCCAATAATGAAGTGTTAAACTGGAACGAAATCAGAACTCCGCTTCAGGCTGACATTATACGCACAATGCAACAGGATATAAAGGTGGCGGTGCCACTTCAAAAAGGAAAAATGCAGCTTAAAGTCGATATTATAGCTGATGACAATTGGCTTGGAATTTACAGCCAGGAAGATGTATTGGTATACTAATTGTTAATGAAAACAGTTATAATTTCAGTTAAAATAAAAAACAGTAAATAGTGGATACGAGATGAAAAAGATTATTGCTTTATTTTTTGCTTTATGCTTCAGTGCCGGTTTGATGGCAGCTGAAAAAGGCTATAAAATTACTGTAAAACTCACCGGATCAGCAGATACCTCCTTATTGCTGGCTCATTATTACGGCACCAAACAATATCTGGACGATACTGCATACCGGAATAAACAAGGATTATTTATTTTCGAAGGAACAGGGAAGCTGAAAGATGGAATGTATATCATAGCCGGTACAAATAAAAACAAGTATTTCGATTTTTTCCTTACCGAAACACAACAAACTGAATTTTCCTGCGATCCGTCGAATGTTGTAAACACAATTCAGGTAAAAGGCTCGGATGATAACAAAGTTTTTTACGCATATATAAAATACCTGGGTAGTTTACAAACCAAAGTTGAACCTTTGAATAACTGGATGAAAGCCAACCCAAAGCGGACAGATTCAACTGATATAGTTAAAGCACAGGTTGAAGCAATTGATAAAGAGGCAAAATCATATATAAAAAATTTCTATACCTCAAACCCGGGTTTCCTGTCGGCAAATTTTGTAAAAGCAAACAATGAGCCTGATTACCTTCAATACATCACTTCACCTGACGGCAAAATTGATTCTGCACTCATGTACCCAACCTATAAAGCTCACTTTTTCGATAATTTTACTTTTACTGATCCGCGACTGATTTACACACCTGTATTTGCGCAAAAAATGGATTTCTATTTTGACAAACTGGTAGTACCTGTTCGCGACTCACTGGAAAAGGATATCGACAGGGTAATGATGCTGGCATCTGTGAATAAAGATATGGAAACCTATATGGCCTGGTTTCTTTCATTAAAATATGAAACCTCACCGGTGATGGGACACGATGCATTATTCGTGTATATCGTTCGCAAATATCTCGAAACCGGCAAAGTTGATTATCTATATCCTGAAGTTAAAGACAATATTATTAAACGTATTAATACACTGGAGCCGCTCCTATTGGATAAAGTTGCGCCCAACCTGATTTTAGTTGATACAAATAATGTTGCACACTCGTTGCTGGCAACTAAAGCTCGATATACTTTAGTGTTCTTCTGGGAAAGTACCTGTGGTCATTGCCAGGCTGAAATGCCGAACGTGCTTAAATTTTACAATGAGTTTCATAATAAATATAACCTCGAAATCTATGGAGTAAGTACCGATACATCATTTGTAAAATGGAAAGAATTTATCAAAAAAGACAATTTACCCTGGATCAATGTGAACGGACATCTGAGCGTGAGTGGAAATTACCATACGCTTTATGATATCCGCAGCACACCCATTATGTACCTGTTGGATGAAAACAAAAAAATACTTACTAAATTCCTGTTAACTGATGATATCAGCAACGTAATAATAAAACGGGAAGAAGCTCTTGAGAAAAGTAAGAATGAAAAAACACCTTAATAAATTTGTTCCGGGTTTATTACTTCACTTTCACTAATCCCTATCATGGACATCCCGATAGCCATCGGGACAGAACCTAAAAAGATTTGAATAATGAATATCGAACAAGGAAAATCGAATAATGAAGTAAAAAACCTAAATGGAATGGAATTGAATAAATAATAGTGATATCAACACTAATTTTATAGCTTCATAACTTCGAAATTCATCATTCCTTGTTCATTATTCGGTATTTTAAAATTAATTTGAAATATACTGCCAAAAAATACACGAACATTGTTGTTAAGGCACTAAATAGTTGAATCGAAAACTCTTAAACCTGTAACACAGAAATACTGAAACACTGAAATTCATAAATCTGCAATTTTGAAACAAAACACTTCTACTCCCCAAACACAGAACCTCACTCCATCCCGATCCGTCTGGATTACAGGCGCTTCTTCCGGAATAGGAGAAGCATTGGCTTTGCAACTGGCAATTCCCGGAACTACAATTATACTTTCGGGACTCGAAAAGATACAACTGGAGCCTGTTGCTGCCAAATGCGAAAAAAAAGGAGCCACGGTACATATTATTCCTTTTAATCTCACAGTTGAAGAAGAAATAACCACAGCCGTAAATACGGTTCAGACACTTATCACGAAAATTGATATTCTGGCAAACGTCGGAGGCATTGGGCAACGGTCGTTAATAATAGAAACACCCGATATTGTATCACGAAAAATCATGGAAACTGATTTCTGGGGACATGCTACTCTTTCATCCAAAATACTGCCATTTATGGTTAAAACCGGTGGCGGAACCATTGTTGTGATGAGCAGTTTATCCGGATTGTTCGGATTTCCTCAACGATCAATGTATTGTGCCGCTAAGCATGCGCTGCATGGTTTTTTTGAAACACTCAGGCTCGAACATCATAAAGATAAAATTAACGTTCTGATGGTTTGCCCGGGAAGGGTAAAAACCAACTTCTCCTACGGCGCACTCACTTCAACAGGCAATACACACGGTCAAATGGATAAAGGACAGGCCAATGGCGTTTCGGTTGAATACACTGCTAAAAAAATCGACAATGCTATTAGAAAGAATAAAAAACAGATACTGGTCGGAAGAAAAGAATTAATTATGGCTTACCTGAAACGATTCGCACCCTGGCTCCATTACTGGATTGCGTTGCGGATTGATCCGAATGCCTGATGAAATATCGGATGTTGGATATTGGATGTCAGAGCATTGAACAATTGAACATTTAAATGCGAAGCTTTGAACGTGAAGCATTGAACAATCGAACATATGAACAGTTGAACACTAAAACATTTGATTCACTTCAAACAACTCAAACACTTCAAACCCCAAAACCTAACTCCTGAAACCTAAATCCTTTTTTAGAATGAATAATGTAGTAGTAAGCGGAATACAACAACTTGGCATTGGCGTGTCGAATGTTGCTGAAGCCTGGAAATGGTATCGCAAATACCTTGGAATGGACATAAAAGTGTTTGAAGAAAGTGCAACAGCTTCGTTGATGTTGCCATATACAGGAGGAGTTCCGCAGAAACGTCATGCAGTGCTTGCTTTAAATATGAGTGGTGGTGGAGGTTTCGAGATATGGCAATATACGGATCGCGTTCCGCAGGCACCCAAATTTGTACCTGCTTTGGGTGACCTTGGAATATTTGCAGCAAAGATAAAATCGCGGGATGTTTCCAAAACTCATGTTTACTTTACTGATGAAAAACTCATTGTTAGTCCGCTGACTAAAGACCCTCATGGCAGATCGCATTTCTTTCTGACCGATCCTTACAACAATATTTTCCAGATTATTGAATCGCATAACTGGTTTTCGAAAGAGAAAAAACTTACCGGCTCGGTTTATGGAGTTGTAATCGGAGTAACTGATATTGAAAAATCAATACAGGTGTATTCTGATATTCTGGGATACGACCAGATTGTTTTCGATATTAAGGACAACTTTAATGATTTTGCAGGAATGCATGGTGGCGATTCCAATTTTAGAAGGGTGTTGTTAAAACACAGCAAACCCCGCCTGGGGGCCTTTGGGAAACTTTTAGGTGACAGTGAAATTGAACTTGTCCAGGTTGAAGGCCATACACCGCGTAAAATTTATGAAGACCGTTTTTGGGGCGACCTGGGTTTTATTCATCTTTGTTTTGATATCCAGGGAATGGAAGCATTAAATGCTGCCTGCGCCAAACGCGGATTCCCTTTTACAGTAGATAGTTTCGCGAATGATGACGGAAATAGTTTTGACATGGGCGAAGCCGCAGGACATTTCTCCTATATTGAAGATCCTGATGGCACTCTGATCGAATTTGTGGAAACGCATAAAGTACCGATCTACAAAAAATTCGGTTGGTATCTGAACCTCCGCAAACGTAACCCGGCCAAACACTTACCTGATTTTTTAGTTAAGATGCTGGGATTGAGCAAGGTGAAAGATTAATTTTTATGTAGCAGTTAAAAAAGACTAACAGGAAACAGTAGAATATTGCATTTCTAATTGCATAAAACATTCTCACAGGTAAACTATTTCCCATTGTATATCATGCTTAACTTCTTCTAAGAAAGATTACTTTCATTTTAAATTGCTAGTCTTTCCAAATTCTTCCATCCTGAACAATATGCCAGATAGTTTTACTATCCGATCCTTTTGCAATAGCTTCGTACAGTGAAAAAGTCATTTTTATATCAGGGGTAAACGGTTTATTCCGTATGAGGTAGTTGTCAAACCCAAGCTCCTTCAAATCAGATGAATAGCAATTGAATTTTTTAAAATAAGCAGTCTCCCTGTAATAAAGTTCCCTGAGTGCCCATTTCACATCATTATCCGAATCCGGCATATAAACATCAGCACCATGGCCTACCTTTTTTTCTGAAAACTGGAGGAAACCCCAGGTTTCGGGCTGATGCATGGCAATTACACCCTGCGGCGACCACACCCAGTTGTTTTCCGGCAACGGTTTATCAATACCATTAACACTATGAGTTCGCTTTTTATACTTTCCATCAACAATATCTACAATCCATTCAACCCGTGAAAAATTAATACGGTATTGTTCACCTTGTGCAGGTAACTTACCGTTTGCACTCAATTCTGCCATGGCATCCAAAGGAATTGCAATTTCAATTGTCCAGCCTTTGTCAGTATCATTCGGATTATTAATAGTTCCATTTACATATACCGCTGATTTTATCCCGTTAAAATTCCAGTTATCAACGGCAACATTCTGTTTCAGATCATCACGATAAGGCTTCAGTAACATCAAATCCCACTGGGTATTCAAAGCATTCATTTCGTATTCAATGTAATGATGAGTATCACCATCGGGATCGATAAAAACTTCAAAATTATTATCATTAAAAATAATACTTTCCCTCTCAGTCAGGTTAGCCCACACATGCGGATCTTCCAACTCTGCCGCGACATACAAAAAGTTATTATCCCATAACATTTTCATCCTGGTTTTATAGAACGGTTCCGGTTTCAGACTGCCTTCTATATCAACAAAATTCTCACTCCATGATGCACTGTTCCACTCGGGTTCGTTGATCAATCCATCCACAGTAATTGGATTTGATATGCGATAACAGACATAATTCATAGGGGCAATGGGAAGAGATGACTCCTGTGCAGATAAATTTACAGGCAGAAATCCGATGATGCAAATCAGTAATTTTGAAATGGGATTTTTCATTTTAATACCTGTTAATAAAGACTATTTCACTCTGGGTCAGAAACCTTTAGTGTGTTCAGACACCTTAATGTATCACCCCCAAAGAAACGAATAAATTTTAATTTAAAGAACTTAGAAAATAAATTTAAAAAGAGTTTGTATTTTTACAAACTCAAGGTGTTAAATTACGCCAAATATCAATTTATTTAAAGCTTCATTAGAATGAAAAAGACATTTTTTCTTTTAACTATATTGTTTACAATTTCGTGTATTACGCTGGCCCAAAAAGCACCTGCCGATTATGTCAACACATTTATCGGAACCGGTGGCCATGGTCATACTTACCCGGGAGCAACTTTACCTTTCGGGATGGTGCAGCTGAGTCCGGATACCAGGCTCGAAGGCTGGGATGGCTGCAGCGGATATCATTATGACGACAATTATATTTATGGATTCTCGCATACACACCTTAACGGAACCGGTGTTCCCGACCTGTGCGATTTCCTTTTTATGCCTACAATCGGCGAAACAAGGTGGAACAACGGTTCAGATGGCAAGCCAGGATATGGCTCCCGCTTTAAACACAGCAGCGAAAATTCAGAACCGGGTTATTATAAAGTATTCCTTGATGATTATGCCATTACAGCCGAACTTACTGCTACCACGCGTGTTGGAATGCACTGCTATACGTTCCCGGCCAATATTAAGTCCAATATCCTGGTTGATCTTTTTCACCGTGACGAAGTGCTTGAATCATCCATAAAAGTGATCAGCAATACACAAATTGAGGGGTTTCGACGTTCGCGTTCATGGGCTGAGAATCAGTATGTATATTTTGTTGCTGAATTTTCGAAACCTTTTTCATCTTACGAAATAGCTGTTGACAATAAAACCCAGCCAGGGATTACATCGGCTGAAAACAAGAAAAATATTAAGGCAATATTTCATTTCAATACCACCAAAGGCGAAAAAATTTATGTTAAAGTCGGAATCTCAGCTGTAAATGAAAAGGGTGCCGGCCTGAATCTGAACACTGAAATCCCTGACTGGAATTTTGAGAAAGTGCGAAGCGATGCCAAAACAGCCTGGAATAAGGAACTTTCAAAGATTGAAGTCGAAGGCGGAACTGATCAGCAGAAAACAGTTTTTTACACGGCTTTGTATCATACCATGGTGAACCCCAATACATATATGGATGTGGATGGGTTTTACCGTGGCAGCGACCTGAAAGTACACAGGGACAATTCATTTACAAATTACACTGTATTTTCCCTCTGGGATACCTACCGGGCTTTTCATCCTTTAATGACAATTATTGATCAGAAGCGAACACTAGATTATATAAAAACATTCCTTACACAATTTGATCAGAGCGGTTTGCTGCCGGTGTGGGAACTTGACGCTAACGAAACTTTCTGCATGATCGGATATCATTCAGTTCCGGTAATTGTAGATGCTTATCTGAAGGGGATTCGGGGTTTTGATACCGAAAAAGCATTTGAGGCTATGCACAAAAGTGCAACGCGCGAAGGGAATATCGGGTTAAAGGCACTGGATCAAAAAGGATATATTGCGTCAGAGGATGAATCGGAAAGTGTTTCGAAAACTCTGGAATATGCCTACGATGACTGGTGTATAGCACAGTTTGCCCGATCGATTGGTAAAAATGATGAGTATAAATATTTCATCAAACGTGGCCAAAACTATAAAAACATGTTTGATGCTTCAACCGGATTTATGCGGGCACGCAGTAACGGTGGCTGGTTTAATCCTTTTGATCCCTTTGAGGTGAATTTTAATTATACCGAGGCCAACTCATGGCAATACAGTTTTTCAGCCGTTCAGGATATGGACGGGTTTCTTCAGCTCCTTGGAGAGAAACAAAACCTGGCTAAAAAATTGGATCAGATCTTCAGCGCTTCATCCAAAACTTCGGGCCGCGACCAGAGTGACATTACCGGCCTGATAGGTCAATATGCGCATGGCAACGAACCAAGTCACCATATTGCATACTTATACCCATTTGCAGGCCAACCCTGGAAAACTCAAAAACTCGTCCACCAGATAATGAATACCTTGTATCACAATAATCCTGACGGCCTTACAGGAAACGAAGACTGCGGGCAAATGTCGGCATGGGCGGTAATGAGTGCCATGGGTTTTTACCCTGTTACACCTGGAACAAATAAATATGTAATCGGAACTCCATGGTTCAATAAAGTGACCATCAACCTTGAAAACGGCAATAAATTCAGTATTAAGACCAAAGGCATTTCAGCAAATAATTTTTATATACAATCAGCAACATTAAATGGCAAACGCTACGATGCTTCTTTCATTAAGCATGAAGATATAATGAATGGAGGAGAACTAAGCTTTACCATGGGCAGTCAGCCTAATAAAAAATGGGGCGTTGGGCCTGGCAATGAGCCACAAACTGCCATTAATGACAACCTGATTATTCCCGCACCTGCCATAACTGATGCTTCCAAATCATTCAGGGATAAGAAAACAATTACAATCACAGGACCAGAAGGAGCTTCTGTCTTTTACAGTCTGACCGGACCGGATGGAAGAACACTCACACAACCATATCTTGAACCATTCACAATTGATCAGACATCAAGCCTGAGTTTCTATGCGCAGCGAGATGGAAGCGTGAGTTCCGTTGTAACCTCCGGATTTGTAAAAATGGCTGATGATAAAGATATAAAGTTGATCTATCCTCCAGCTAATCAGTATTCAAGCGGAGGAGCAACCAGCCTGATCGATGGCATACGTTGTTCACCGGATTTCAGGGTTGGTGGTTGGTTAGGTTTTCAAAAAGTTAATCTCGAAGCAATCATCGATTTACGTGTTGAAAAGTCTTTAACTACATTTGGTGCAGGATTCCTGCAGGACATCAATTCATGGCTTTTCATGCCTTCACAGGTAGAATTCTTTGTTTCCGAAAACGGAACAAATTACATCCCGGCCGGTATTATTAAAAATGATGTTCCGCAAACGGAAGAAGGAGCTATTCTTAAAACTTTCGAAATAAATGTCCCTGCTGTGAAGGCAAGTTATGTAAAAGTAATTGCAACCAATATAGGCATGTGTCCTCCATGGCATAAAGGCCAGGGTAATCCGGCATGGATTTTTGCGGATGAGATAATAATTAAATAATGTGCTATTTAGTTGGATAATGTAAAAACGATTATGCAGTGACAAAAAAATTATCATGAAAATATACAAAACCAGCATTTTATCATTTATAAGTAAAAAGTCTTTATGGCTGGTGATATTGCTCATTAGTTCAGGAATCACATCCCGTGCCCAGCTGATCAATGACAGCAAAACACTTGCCGATATGCAGATCATGCTTCAGAAGCAGCAAAACATGGCGAGCGGACGGAGCCATCAACTTTTTGATGTATTTAAAAACAATCTGACCGATAATGAAAAAGTGGCGCTTGAGTATTTGTATGCTTATATGCCTTTAAGCGACCTTGCTGATTACGATGGAAATTTTTTCCTTCAACAGGTAAAATATGTGATGAAGGCCCGAAATGAAATGGCCTGGGGAAAAAAGATTCCTGAGGATATTTTCCTTCATTTTGTTCTGCCGCTGCGTGTCAACAACGAGAATCTTGATCAGTTCAGGGTTGTGATGTACGACGAAATCAAAAAACGTATTTCCGGTATGAATATGCACGATGCAATGCTGGAAGTAAACCACTGGTGCCACGAAAAAGTTACTTATCGTGGTTCCGATGACCGCACAAGTTCACCACTTGCATCCATAAAAACATCTTTTGGACGCTGCGGCGAAGAATCAACATTTACTGTAACTGCCCTGCGAACCGTTGGAATTCCTGCCCGGCAGGTATATACGCCCCGTTGGGCACATACTGACGATAACCACGCCTGGGTTGAGGTCTGGGTTGACGGAAAATGGTATTTTATGGGTGCCTGCGAGCCGGAGCCTGATCTGAACATGGGCTGGTTTGCCGAACCTGCAAGAAGGGCAATGCTGGTACACACCCGTGCTTACGGAGCATATTATGGCAACGTACCGGTTATTGAAAAGCAGGAACGCTTTGCCGAACTCAACCTGATACAAAATTACGCTGCGGCAAAAAGCATTTTTGTAAAAGTTCTATCAACTGACAATAAGCCCGTTGCAAATGCCAATGTAGAATACCAGCTATATAATTATGCTGAATTCTACCCGATAGCCAAAACTACAACTGATAAAAATGGCATGAGTTCAATTATAACCGGTCTTGGCGACTTGTTGATCTGGGCATACGAGGGTGAAAAATGGGGTTATAAAAAAATTTCGGTGGATAAAATGGATTCTGTTACCGTTGTGATCACGGATAAACATCCTACCTCCCAATTCGAGAATTTTGACTTTATTCCGCCTGTTGAAAAAAATCCATTACCTACAAATGTGACTCAAAAAGATCGTGATTACAATACTTTGAGGTTACAGCAGGAAGATTCGATACGCGCACTTTACATGTCCACATTCAAGGATTCCGCCTGGGTTTCAGCTTATGCCGCAAAAGAAGGATTAAGTACAGAAAGGCTGCAAAGCATCTTCAGTAAAAGTTATGGCAACTGGAGCGAAATTGCTGATTTTATTTCGGGAACTCCTGCCTCTATGAAAGATTGGGCTTTATGGTTGCTTGAGGTAATCTCCGAAAAAGATATCAGGGATACAAAAGCAGAAATTCTCAAAGATCACCTGTTAAACTCATTTAACGATAAAAATCCTGCTTCAATCCGGGATAAAGAGTTTTTTGCGCAGTATGTCATGCACGGTCGCATTTCGAATGAAATGATGCTTCCCTGGCGCAGATTCCTGCAAAAACAATTTCCGGATGATTTTATTTTGCAGTTTAAATCTGATGTAAATATTCTCAATGAATGGATTAAAACCAACATAAAAATCGACAATACAGCCAACCTTCATTCACGCGCACCGCTTTCTCCACTAGGTGTGTACGAACTTAAAGTGTCCGATAAACTTTCGCGCGATATCTTTTTTGTTGCTGTTTGCCGCAGTTTCGGGCAGGCTGCACGAGTTAACCCGGCAACCAGCAAGCCTCAATATTACAACGGAACCGATTGGATAAATGTAGACTTTGAACCTGTTACCGCAAACATCACGAAAAAAAGCTTTATTCATTTCATCAACGTTGACCTGGATATTGATCCGAAATATGCCGTCAATTTTACAATTGCCCGATACAATGCCGGAGTTTACCGTACTTTAGAATTCGACTATGGTATGAAAATCAATGAGTTTGATGCCAAAACAGAAGTAGAAGCCGGTAAATACATGTTGGTAACCGGAAACCGGCAAACTGACGGAAGCGTACTTTCTTCAGCTACATTTTTTGATGTACCGGCTAAAGTTACAACGGATGTTAAAGTGGGAATCCGCCAGGATTTTAAGTCTGCAGAACCTTGGGCAAAAATCAACCCTTCTATGTACAAATTTAAAAGTTATACTACCAACGAAATTCTTGGACTCAAAAGTTTATCTTTGCAAAAAGGGGCAATTCTGATTTGGATCGATCCGGATAAGGAACCATCGAAACATGTTTTGGCTGATATTCCTGCGGTTAAAGATATTATTGAAAAATGGGGTGGCGGGATGATTTTCCTTCTCCCAAACGAAAAAGTAAGTTCTTCGTTCGTTCCGGCAAATTTCCCGAATCTTCCATTGCAAAGCATATTTGCTTTTGATAAAAGTGCCAAAATGCTATCTGCAATCAGCAAATTGCGTAAACGAAACAGCCATGAAAATCTGCCGGTAATAGTAATAACCGACAAAAAAGGAAATTTGATTTATTATTCCGAAGGTTATAAAATTGGCATTGGCGAACAGATTGCGAAAGCTCTGGCACCTCTGAAATAATTATTAAATGCTCTTTGAATCACCTGTATTTAAGAAAATAATAATTATAATAATGAAATCATTTCATCTTCTCAATTCAAAAAGAATTTCAACCTTTCTGGTGATAATGTTGGTTTTCATCCATACAGTTTCAGCCAAAGAAGTTGTGGTAACATCTCCTGATGGTAAGGCTGTAATTCGCCTCGATTATTCAAAAGTTCTGATGCTTTCCATTGAATACAACAACCAGCAGGTAATGGCTCCTTCGCTGGTCGGCATGAGTATAAAAGAATACCCCGAAGCATTCAACAATCTTGTTAGAAGGAGCGTAAAACGAAAAATGATAAACAGCGAGATTATCCCCGTAGTAGCCGAAAAGCGAAGTCTTATACCTGAATTTTATAATGAAAAAGAAGTATGGTTCAAAGGCAGGTATGGCATAAAACTGCGTGCGTACAACGATGGCGTTGCCTGGAGGCTGATTACCCGTTTCGCTGACTCTATTACCGTTAACAATGAACTTGTTACTATAAATATGGCAGCCGCTGATTCAGTTTATTACGGCGATGAGGACAATTTCGTTTCTCACTCCGAGCGATTTTATACCTGCAGGCAAGCCGGTTCGATAAAAGGTAACCAGATGGGAATTCTTCCGGCAGTATTCCGCAAAGTAAACGGCACAATTGCAGCATTCACCGAGGCTGATCTGTTGGATTACCCTGGACTTTATTTGTTAGGCAGCGACAAAGCTGCTGGTTCATTTACAGGCACATTC
>JBBQGD010000073.1:0-15540 GCA_038322655.1 Bacteroidales bacterium
CGCGGATCATTAAAAACCGAGTCTTTTCCGTTGTTGTAAAACAAGTTGGTGGTAAAAAGCGGGTTACCCGAGCCGCCGTGGCAATGGAAACAGTCGGCGCCGTCCTCTGTCATAAAAAGGACATACCCGTTTAATTCCTGAGTAGTGAGTTGCTGTTCGCCCCTCATATAGTTATCAAATTTCGAATCCGACGAAATCAATGTTCGTACAAACTGTGCCACTGCTTTACTGATATTCCTAAAAGTAACGGTATGCGAACCAAAGGTTTTTTGAAAAAGTTCAGGATAACCGGGTATGCTTTGAATCAGAGCTTTTGTTTTCGTAGTATCGCCGGCCATTTCATGCGGAGCTGTTACTCCCATCCTAACAATATCTTCAAGTGTTTGTTGCGAAGCGTCAGGGTTATCTTTCCGTATTGAGCCTGCCCAAAAATATCCCGATTCATTCCACACCAGGTTAATCATGGGGAGCATATAATGGGGTGTTACAATACCTGTGATTCCAAAAGGTCGTCCGCCGATAAATTTTGGGTTATCAATTCCACATTCGAATGACCTGGATTGCAGGTGACAAGTGCCGCAGCTCATCATTTTGTCAGGCTCAGTATTACCCGACATGCGTCCGTCATAAAATAAATAACGTCCTAACGCAATACCCTCTAACGTCATCGGGTTATCAGCGGGGATATTCATCCGGGTTGGGAAATATTTAGGAACTACGATCTTGTATGGCGTAGGATTAAAGGATTCATCAGCATCATGTGTGCATGACGAAAATCCAAAAAGCAGAAATGAGGCAATTATTACAGTTACCTTATGTATTAAATACTTATGCAGAACCTGCATGCTCATTTTAAAAGGTTTAATCTGTTTTGATGATTTTTGATATAGCACAAAATTACCCAATATTTCGTATAAGTTGAGATAAAAATGAAGCCCCTGACTATCCGAATAGCACAAAAAGAAATTCTACTTATTTGTTAAAATATACTAAGCATGTACGAATCAAACCAATTACCTTAGAAGCATGACTGAATTGTTTCTATCTTTGCACCCCTTTTAGATGGAAGATAAAGGCCTATTTGCATACTGTTGATTCTCTGGAAAGCTATCGGCACCAAACTGATTGACAATTAACTATATTAAGAATGAAATTCAAACCCGGAGATAAAGTAAGGTTCCTTAATGCAACAGGTGGAGGAACTGTGATAAAAGAAATAAATGCATTTATGGTATCGGTTGAAATTGAAGATGGTTTCGAAATACCAACCATGATCCATGAACTTGTTGCCATTGAACCCGCAGGTGCATCAGGTGATTTATTTTTAAACAAAAATGATCGCAAGTCCGAAAAACCAATTACTATTGAACCGAAACCCGATCCAGAGGTTATCGAAACTGACCGTATCAGCCGTATTGTTCAGCGCGGAAACGCATCAGTAGCACCTTCAGGTGTTTACCTCGCCTGGGCTCCACAGGATCAGCAGCGATTATTATCGGGCATTATTGATATTTACCTGGTAAACAATACTACTTCAGATATTCTTTATTCTTTTTTTCTGAAAAACAGTGAAGGCAATTTTACTGGAATCGATTACGGGTCAGTGCCGGCCGAATCGAAACTGGTTATCGAAAGTATTGTGCGTAACGACATCGGAATGTGGTCGAACGGAGTAGTGCAGGTAATTTTCTTTTCGGATGAAAATGAAAAAATTCTGATGCCGGTAAGTACTACTTTCCGTGTTAAAGGCTCCGTATTTTACCATGAAGGCAGTTACCACGAGACTCGTTTTCTGGCCAATCAGAAGTCCATTTTATATACTGTTTGTGAACTCAACCGGATACCTAGCACATACGAGCAAATACTGAACGAAAAAGAAAACCGCGAACCGCTTCCGGCTGCTGCCGAGCGCTTCAGACCCGAAACAGCGATTGATCAATACCGCATTGCACCCAACGAAGCTGAAGTTGACCTTCACATCTCCGCACTCAAGCCTGATTACAGTAACCTCTCTCCTCATGAAATTTTAACCATCCAGATGGGAGTTTTTGAGCGCATGCTTGGAAGTGCTATTGCTTTCATGTATACCAGCGTGGTATTTATACATGGCATTGGCAACGGAACACTAAAACAGGCTATTATTCAGCGACTTGCAGAATACGAAAATATCGAATTCCGGAGTGCATCTTTTGCCAAATACGGAAATGGCGCTATCGAGCTTATTATTCACAGGAATAAATAATATAAAAGTAAGATTTAATTCAAACCTTCAACTGAAATAGTTTCCACGGTACATTTAAGAATTTTATCACTTTATCCTTTCTTTTAGTTTAAAGGTTAAGGGCAGATAGCCTGGATAAATGACACAATCTTCAAACAAGGCACTACAAAAACAAACAAAAGGATGAAAAATAATGAAAACAACTGTTTATACAAACGCACAAAAAAACTGAAGATACAGATTAACCATGTTGCCGAAGTAGGTTTCTGGCGTCCTATTACTTTAAATGTACTGAGATTTATATATGACGGATGTAAAGCTGACCTGGTGGAACCCGCCCCTATGACAATTAAGGACATCCTTACATTTTTTCCTAATATCCTAATGTTACTGTTCATCCATATGCCATATTCTATCACGAAGGACAATTGGCTTTATTTCGCAAAGGGGCTTCAACTTTTGCAGTTGAATTACATTCAAGCCCGGCTTTGATAAATGATAAATATCAGCCAGATGATAAAGATATTTTTTATGCAGAGGCAAAATTGTTCAGCCAGATTGATGATGGAACGCTCGACATTTTAAGTGTCGATAGTGAAGGAGCAGAATGGTATGTTATTGAAAAAATGGTTAGCCGGCCCAAAATTATTTCTGTCGAAACGCACGGCCGACGGTATAAAAATCCATTCGCGAAAGAGATAAATGCATGGATGCATACTAACAATTACAAAGTATGGTATAAGGATAAATCAGATACAATTTATATAAACAGCGGGATAAAAACAGGATTTTTCTCTTATTTATTAAAATAATATAGTTTGAAAACGATAATTATCAGCAGGGTCGACAACATAGGTGATGTAATTCTTACATTGCCTTTGGCTGGTATGATTAAAGAGCATTATCCTGGGTGTACGGTTTATTTTCTGGGAAAATCATATACTGAACCGATTATAAAAACATCTCAGTATGTTGACAAATTTCTTAACTGGGATTTAATAAAACTGCTTATCAAACAGGAACAAGTTGCATTATTCAAAGCCATTCATGCAGATGCGATAGTACATATTTTTCCTAATAAGCAGATTGCGACGTTGGCAAGGGAGGCGGGAATATCCATGCGAATAGGTACGAGCCATCGATTCTATCATTGGTTTAACTGTAATAAACTGGTTCATTTTTCAAGAAAAAATTCAGATTTACACGAAGTAATCTTAAATTCAATATTACTCAGGCCTCTTGGAATAAAGCCTTTACAAACTTCCCGGGATGCTATTCGGTATTTCGGGCTCACAAATTTGCCGGAACTGAACGAGCAACAGCGTGAGCTGCTTTCGCCGAACAAAATAAATATTATTCTTCATCCGAAAAGTAAGGGATCGGCACGCGAATGGGGACTCGACAACTTTTCAGAATTAATTCATTTGTTACCAGCAGATGAATTTTCAGTTTTTATTACCGGATCAAAAGAAGAGGGAGTACAGATTGATGCTTTCCTTAAAAAGCATGCCGGGCAAGTAACTGACCTCACCGGGAAATTTACACTTACAGAATTGATTGCGTTTATCAATCACGTAGATGCCATGGTTGCAGCAAGTACCGGCGTTTTGCATCTTGCCGCTGTATTAGGGCTTGTTGCTATTGGCCTGTATGCTCCTATGCGGCCCATTTTCCCTCAACGCTGGGGTCCTGTTGGAGAAAAATCATCTTTTTTAGTTCTTAGCAAAAATTGCGTTCAATGTAAAAAATCCGGTGATTGCTCCTGTATCAGAAGCATCAAGCCTCTTGATGTAAAAAGTAAGTTGTTAGAATATAGCTACAATACAACTTTTTGATTTTAATATCCCGATCATGAGGATGGTTTCGAAAACCCTTCTGAAGAGTTATATTTATAGTAGGTTATTCGCGATTTTTATTACCAGCTAAAATAAGTGACTCATTTTTCGAATTTAAATGCAATAGTATGGAACTCAGTTCAAGAAATATCAAACTCCGACCCTTCCGTTTAACGGATGCACAGCGTATTGTTGAATTAGCCGACAACGAAAAAATAAGCCGTAACCTGCGCGATGGATTCCCAAATCCTTATACTCTTTCAGATGCAAAGAATTTCCTGGCAAAATTCACCAATCAGGATCCGGTTACATTTTTTGCCATTGAATACAATGGAAAACATGTGGGAAACATTTCTCTCCTGCCGGGACAGGATATCTACCGTAAATCGGCCGAGATAGGTTACTTTATCGGCGAGCCATATTGGAATAAAGGAATAGTATCTACAGCAGTAACTTTGATAACTGAATACGGATTTAATCACCTTGGCCTGATCCGCATTCATACCGGTGTTTTTGAGTACAATATTGCCTCTCAGAGGGTACTGGAGAAATGTGGTTTTGCGAAAGACGGCATTTTCAGGAAGTCAGTATTTAAACAAAACAAAATCTGGGACGAAGTGCGATATTCAAAAATTAACCCGGAATTTGAATAGTGCATATTCACTTCATGTGAAAAGCTCATTTTTTTTACCACGGAGACACAGATTGCACAGAGGTGAAAAATGTTTTTCTTAACCACTGGTTTATATTTTCCCTCTGATATTCCTCAGTGCTCTCTGTGTCTCTGTGGTCTTAAAATCCTACTTTCAGGCAAATGTCCTTCCCAACCTTTATTTTCAGTACCTTTGCACCGGTGACAACCTGTTCTATCGTATCGCGGCATGACCGTGGTAAGGAAAGTCAGGACAACACAGAGCGCCATACTTCCTAACGGGAAGGTCCTGCGGCTGAACACCGTGGGAACAGCTAGTGCCACAGAAAATATACCGTCACGCTTCGGCGTGATAAGGGTGAAAACGCGGGGTAAGAGCCCACGCCTTGTTGCAGCAATGCAGCATGAGGGTAAACCTTATGGGTTGAAAGACCAAATATACCGGGAGTAGTGCCACGCAAGCGGTTACTGTAAGGGTTGCTCGCCCGATGCCCGGGGGGTAGGTCGTTAGAGGCCGTTAGTGATAATGGTCCCAGATAAATGATGGAAGCCGGCGGGTCGGCAACAGGCCCAATGGAACAGAATCCTGCTTACAGGGTTGTCACCTAAGTGTTGCATTTGTATAGGATTTTCGATGTCGGATATTCAATGTCGGACAGGAGATGTGGGAATTAAAAATTTAGCTTTTTGACATTCATGATGCATTTTCATTGAGTTTGAAATGAAATTTATCGCTCAGAGCTAACATTGTCAACTTTTATTTGTTTTGTTAACAAAAACAACTCCATGAATCGAATTCTCCGCATCTTATCTATACTTCTTATTTCAGGCATTAACAGTTTTGCACAGCAAATTCCGAATAACAGTTTCGAAAGATGGGCTGGTAATGAACCTGACTCGTGGCACACATCAAACCAGGATATACTTGGAACTAAATATAATGCAGTCACGAAAGATCTGGCAAACCCACAGCAGGGATCTAATTCAGCCAGACTTACTGTTATAAACATGACCATTCTTGGCATATCCTTGCCAGGAGCGCTCACATTAGGTAAAATCAATGCTGATCCTATCGCACAAACATTTTCATTAACCGGAGGTTCCCCTTTTAATGGGCGCCCGCTGAAACTTAATGGGTATTACAAATATCAACCGGTAAATAACGACAGGTGTGTTTTTGGAATGGGACTTTTTAAGTGGAATAACGGGAAACAGGATACTTTAGGATACGGAGGCATTTACAATACCGCCACAGTTAATTCATGGACTCCATTTGAAGTTCCGATAAATTACCAGAGCGCCGAAACTCCTGATACCATGAACATTGTGATTTTAAACTCCAACCCGCTGGATGGCCTTGATCATACCGGCACGATATTATGGGTTGACAACCTTTCGTTAGAATATGGCACCCTTGGCATCGAAGGAATTGCTTTTGCTAAAAATCTGAATATTTATGCCGAACATAATGACCGGCAACTGGTACTTTCCACATCATTTACAAAACCGGAATACTTAAATATCAGCCTGTTCAATATGGCCGGAATTGAAACAAGACACTGGAAACGTGCAATGCAGCAATCCACGGAGCACCTGGATGTAAACAACCTTCCGACTGGAACTTATGTAATCCGTATTTCATCGGGAAAC
Organism: Bacteroidales bacterium; assembly: GCA_038322655.1. Classification (GTDB taxonomy): domain Bacteria; phylum Bacteroidota; class Bacteroidia; order Bacteroidales; family UBA4417; genus UBA4417. The sequence goes on from JBBQGD010000073.1 coordinate 6,359, forward strand.
CGAATTTTAGATACCCGAAAGATTACAATCCTGAATTAATTTCTTCTTTAGTAATCTGAATCCGCAATCAAATTATTCATTTCCGATTGCCTTTTTGGCGTGAACATTCGTTAACATTTTTTCACGGAAGTTTTCTCTTCTCACAATTTATATTTTCAATTCCCCAAATCTTCCTTACAATATACTATTCTTTGCACATCTGCGTTTAGTTTTCAAACCACTACTGTTGATAAGTTAACTCTCACATACTCTTCTCTCCTTTTCTAATACAGTACCTTTAATCCTGATTTTCAGCATTTAGATATGAATATAACCCGAATTTTAACTTTATCATTTTTTGTACTGACCACCAGCTTGTATGTACAGGTATCAGCACAAAAAACAAGCATTTATAGTAACCCTCAAGCCACTTACGATCAGGCAATTGACCTTTTCAACAAGGCAAAATATGGTTCAGCGCAGGTATTGTTCGATGAACTGGCCAAAGGCGAACAATCCAATATTCAGGCAGGGTCCGAATATTATGCAGCTATGAGTGCGGCTCAGCTCTTTCATCCCGATGCTACGGCCAGGCTCGAAAAATTTATTGAAAAATATCCCCAGAATGCGCAGGTGAATAATGCCAATTTTGAACTTGGCAAGCTTCAGCTGAATGATAAAGATTACCGTAAAGCATTAGAGAGTTTTGACAAAGTGGATCGGAATGAATTATCAGAGGAACAACTGAACGAATACTATTTCAAAGTGGGTTATGCCTATTTCAAAACCAATAACACGAAGAAAGCACGTGAAAATTTTTCATTGCTTATCGATAAACCTAACAAATACAATGTACCAGCCAACTATTACTACGCTCATATTGCTTACAGCGAAGGAAACTATGAAACAGCGCTGAAACATTTCGAACGTGTTTCGACTGATGAAACATTCAGCAATGTGGTAAATTATTACATTGTTCAGATATACGCTCTGCAAGGCAGGTATGATGAGTTGCTTGCCAAATCATTACCCTTGCTGGAGATGGGAACTGATAAAAAAACTGCGGAAATAGCACGCCTTACTGCTGATGCGTATTTCCATCAAAAAGAATACAAAACCTCGCTCAAATATTTTGACCAGTACCTCGAATCCAAACCTTCAAACGTATCAGACATTGATAATTATGAAATAGCTTTTGCAAACTACAAAAACGGAAACTATACCGAAGCTATCAAATACTTCCAGATTGTAGCTACAGGCAAGGATTCGCTTTCGCAAAATGCATATTATCACCTGGGCGATTGTTATATAAAAACAAATCAGAAACGATTTGCATTCAATGCATTTAATTCAGCTTTTAAAATTAAGGCAGATCCGGCATTGACAGAAGAAGCACTTTTCAATTATGCAAAACTTGCAGTCGAACTGTCATATAATCCCTATAATGAAGCTGTCAACGCATTACAGGATTACCTGAATAAATATCCGGAATCAGCCCGCCGCGACGAATTGTACGGATACCTTGCCAATTTATACCTGCTGACTAAAAATTACAAGAATGCGCTTATAAGTATTCAGCAAATTAAAAAACGCGACACCCGACTGGAAGCTGCTTTTCAAAAAATTGCTTATTACAGGGGTATTGAATTGTTCAACGAAACAGATTACACTGGCTCCATTGCACTTTTCAACCAGGCACGGGGTGCAACATCTGATAATTCAATAAAAGCACTTTCATCCTATTGGACGGGCGAAGCATATTACCGGACTGCACAATGGGACAATGCAATTGAGGCCTATACTAAATTCCAGGTATCACCCGGAGCAATAAGTGAGCCGTTATTCAGTACCGCCAATTATAATGTCGGGTATTGCTATTTTAAAAAGAAAGATTATACCAGGGCTGCAGCCAGTTTCCGAAAATATTTAGCTGAAAAGAAAACAGATTATAAAATGGCTGGAGACGCAAACCTCCGTCTCGGAGATTGTTACTTTATGAATAAGGACTATGCAACAGCCATTCCTTATTATCAGAAAGCTGCTTCTTACAATGTAAATGATGCCGATTATGCACTTTACCAGGCAGGTATAAGTTATGGCGTGCAAGGCGATAAGGAAAACAAAATTGCTTCTCTGCGAAAAATGCTGACAACATACAGCAAATCAAATTATACCGACGATGCACTTTATGAAATTGGATTAACTTTCACCGTGCTCAATCGCGATAAGGATGCACTAAGCTATTTTCAGCGTGTGGTTAAAGAATTCCCGAACAGCCCATACGTAAGAAAATCGCTGCTCAAAACCGGTCTGATTTATTTTAACCAGAACCGCGACCAGGATGCACTCAATACTTTGAAACGTGTTGCCAAAGATTATCCAGGCACACCTGAGTCAAAAGAAGCATTAGCCAGCGTTAAAAGTATGTACGTGGAAATGAACCAGGTTGACGAATATGTCGACTTTACCAAAGAGGTGCCACAGGCTGATATTTCCCGTTCGGAACAGGATTCGCTGACCTATATTGCTGCCGAAAATAAATACATGGATGGCAATTGCGATAAAGCCAACGAAGGATTTATAAAATACATCAGCAAGTTTCCTGAAGGATCATTTATCCTGGAAGCCAATTTCTATAAAGCTGAATGCGATTACAAGGCACAGCGTTTCGACGCCGCTTTAAAGAATTATCAATTTATTATGGCTCAGCCACGTTCGCGTTTTACAGCAAATTCAGCGGCCAGAACCGCGCAAATCTATCAACTGCGTAATAATTTCGAAGCTGCTCTTGAAAACTATATCCGCCTCGAAGAAACTGCCGATCAGCCGGGATTGATTGTAAATGCAGTAGCCGGACAAATGCAATGCAACTACGCATTAAACCGCTACGGGTTGGCAATACAATCAGCACAAAAACTGCTAACCCTCGACAATGTGCCTGAAAACCTGGCAACAGAAGCACATATTACCATTGCCCGCTCAGCCTATGCTCTTACTAACACAAACCTCGCCCGTAAGGAGTATGAAGAAACCATTAAACTTTCGAAAACCGAAATGGCTGCCGAAGCTAAATATATGCTGGCACAACTCGAGTTCGAAAACGCAGAATATGATAAATGTGAAAAATCCGTTTTCGCATTATCCGAAAATTATGCTTCTTACGATTACTGGGTAGCAAAAGGATTTATGCTTCTTTCGGATGTTTATGTAAAAAAAGGAAATACTTTCCAGGCAAAACAAACCTTGCAAAGTATAATTGATAATTATGAAGGTAAGGACCTGGTAGCGATTGCACGTGAGAAACTTGCAGCCATCGAAACTCCATAGTTGAAATAAAGGAGAATGCCTCTTACAATGTTCATTACAAACATTACTTAAAAAAGTATATAACAATGTCAAAATATAAAATCTCAATAGTAGCGTTGGTTTGTTTCATGTCAATGGCTGTTTCAACAACGGCCTTTGCACAGGTCAAACCTTATAATGAAGAAATTACAGTAGTTGCTCCTTTTAATCCTATCATTCCGGATGCGTTTAAAATCACAAGCAACCCTGCTGTTGACGATTCCATTGCATCCGTTCCGGTAATGAAATACAATATCATGCCGCGTCTGGCGGATGTTAAACCGGTAATTGATCCACTTCCTGCTGTTAAACTGGTAGCTGAGCCTGTTAGTAAACTATACCGCAATTATATCCGTGCCGGTGTAGGCAATTATTCAGGATTGTATGGCGAATTATTTATGAACTCGCTCCGATCCAGGCAATATCTTACTTCGGTGCACCTCAAACATCAGTCCTTTGCCGGAGAATTGGAGGACTATGGCCCAACGACAAACAGCCGGAATGAAGCTGATTTAAACCTGGCGAAATATTTCGACGAACACACTCTTACAGCAAAGGCCTTTTACTATCGCGACGGGCTCAGGTTGTATGGATATAAACCAGCAGATTTCCCTGATACTGTTATTGAAAAGGATGATCTCAAACAACGGTATTATACTGCCGGTGCTTCAGCTACATTTGGCAGCACCTATAAGGACAATGATGAACTCAACCATACTTTCGGCTTATCTTTTTATCATATGGCCGGGCTGTACGAAAACAGTGAAAACAACGTGAACTTCACCACCACGTTCGATAAACGTTATGATCTTCTGAAACTTGGTACTGATCAGGTACTTGGAGTAACAGGAGGCTATAATTTCCTGAATCAGAAAGACTCATTGAATAATACTAAAAGTGGCATCCTTTCAATAAATCCTTTTATTAAAGCCGAAGCGAACGAATACAGCTTTATGGCAGGGTTTAAAATAAATATTGCTACAGGAACAACTTCCAAATTACGTATTTATCCTGTTGCCGAAGCACGCCTGCAGCTTATCCCGAACGCATTGAAACTTTACGCAGGCTTCACCGGAAGCATGGAGCGAACCTCGTTGCAGAACATTACTGAACAAAACTTATACATCAGTTCGGTACTCCCCTGGGATTATAAATATGAAAAATTCAGGATTTACGGAGGATTTGAAAGTAATATCAGCAAGAGTTTTAACTTTAACGCTAATATCACCAGCAGCACCTACGAGAACTATCCTTTTTTTGTAACCGATACAAGCGCTTTTCTACTAAACAGTTATACTTTATTATATGATAATATGAGCACTATCCAGCTTAAAGGTGAACTTGAATATGTAAAGACTGCTCACTTACACCTGGCTCTTACCGGAACCTATACGCATTATAAAACAGGCGATCAGGAATATGCATGGTACAAACCGGGATATGAAATTGAATTCTCGGGCAGGTACGATATCCAAAACAAAATCGTGATTACGGCCAAAGTTGCTTTAAACGGCCCGGTGTGGGCATTAGTTCCCTCAGCTGATCCTCTTTATGATGGTGTCGGAAAAACGCCGTATATATTTACAGCTGAGAAAATAAATGGCTGGACCGATCTTAACCTGGGTGCTGAATACCGTTTCACTAAGGCTCTATCCTTCTGGATGAACTTTAACAACCTCGCTAACAAAAAATACTACAACTGGTATAACTACCGATCGTATGGAATTAACATAATGGGCGGCGTAAGTTATTCGTTTTGATGGTATAATGAAATAGTGGATTTTGACAATTAGACGAGTAGTAATTCGTCATGATTTATGAATAGAACATCCGGCAATCCACCTTCCGTGTCCGACATTCTTTAATCTATCAATACTTCTTCGGTAATTATTGGCTTTGATTTTACGACAACTTTTGTTTTCCAATTGCCTTTTAAATAATAAAGGTATGAGAGCGACATGCCTATAAACCAGGCAACAGGAATTGACCACCAGATTCCCTGAACGCCGAAATAACGAGATAGAATCCAGGCTGCCGGAATACGTATAACCCAAAGAGCGAACAGTGAAATAAACATAGGGACAATCGTATCTCCTGCTCCACGCATCACGCCACCAATTACGAACATGGTTGAAAAAAAGATGTAGAATGAGCTAACAATAACAAGATACTGAGCTCCGATAGCAATAACTGCAGCATCATCGGTAAAAAGATGGATAAGCTGGTTCCGGAATATAATTACAAACAAGCTGGTGAAAACAGCCAATGCTCCCGACATCATAAAAGTTGCCTTTAAGCCTTGCTTCACCCTTTCAGGTTTGTTGGCTCCCAGGTTCTGACCAACGAAGGTAGAAAGTGCCGCACCAAAATTCATAGCAGGTAATCCTGCAATTGAATCTAAACGGCCGGCCGCACTGTAGGCCGCCAAAACATCGGTTCCGAAACCATTCACAATGCGTGTTATTGCCAGCATTCCCAACGATACAAAAGTTTGCTGGAGTCCTGTCGGAAGTCCGATCATAAGACTTTTCCTGAAAATAGCCTTGTCAAAAACTAATTTCAGACTATTTAGTTTAACGATTTCATGAGTGCGGTTGAGGTAAATTATGCCTGAAAGAAATGCCCCTGCCTGTGAAATGACTGTAGCCCAGGCTGCACCGGCGACACCCCATTTGAATACAGCCACGAAAAGAAGATCAAGTGCCACATTCATAAGGGTGGCAATCATAAGAAAATAAAGAGGTGTTTTCGAATCGCCCAAACCCCTTAAAACAGAACTGATACCGTTAAATCCAAAGAAGAAAATCATTCCCACAAGATACACATTGAAATACGCGACAGCTTGGGGCATAACATCTTCGGGCAGGTTGATGAGCCTAAATATCGGGCCGCCAAAAGCAATTCCCAACAGGGTAACAACGATGGAAGCAAAAAACAGGAAAATATACATGGTATCGATGGACCGTTTCACCATTTTCAGGTCTTTGGCCCCGAAATACTGTGAGATTATGATGGTTGTCCCCATTGCTACCCCAACAACAAAAGATATTAGCATGAAAATGAGCGGGAACGATGCACCTACTGCAGCAAGTGCTTCTTTACCAACATATCGGCCTACTATTATACTGTCAACAATATTATATAACTGCTGAAATACATTCCCGATAAGCATCGGCATTGCAAACTTAAAAATAAGGCTTCCACTATGGCCTTCAGTAAGGTCTTTCATTAAAAAATATTATACAGGTAATGATGATGATTATCAATAAGCTGAAACAATGGCAAATAATCCTGCTCTGGTTTGTAGTCTCCGATAGCAAATCGTTGTTACAATTCGCTATTCGCCGAAAAAATACTACCCGCAAATATCCATTAAAATCATGAATATCGCTGCATGTTTCAAAATAATGCCGGGAAGAGAAGTATTAACTATGAATTTGATGATCAACTAAGAGCCAGAATACACGATAATACTATCTAAGTAAGTATGTCGGATTTCATTTGCTCAACCATAAGCAGGATTTTTTTCTCAGCGCTGTTAATCAGTTCAGGAAGTTGGTCTTTATGATTATTTTCCTTGGCTAAATCTTCAATCAACTGGAAAGATTTCTGCAGTCCTTCCGCACCAAAGAAAGAGAAATGTGGCTTAAGTTTATGCGCCTGTTGCCTTACCGTCTCCATTTCATCTTTTTCAAAGGCTGCTTTCATTGCTGCTACTGAGCCTGGAGTATTTGCTACAAACATTTCAACGATTGAACGGACAAAATCAGGTTCATCCGCTTCGAACATATCCAGCGAATATAGCTTGCCATTTGCTTTACCATTGTCGTTTTTCATATTGGTTAAAGATGTAGATATATCTGTTTCACATTTAATGTACCGTGATAACTTGAGTTTTAACTCTTGTTTCGTAATCGGTTTCTGCAAATAATCATCAAAGCCTGCCTTTGCTACAATTTCCACTATATTGTTGTCATTGTGTGCGGTAAGGGCAATGATAATATGTTTTATCCCGCTTTTTTCCTGCTTCTCCCTGAGCATAATTGCTGCCTCCAGACCGGTAATGCCCGGCATTTCAATATCCATCAGGATAATACTACTTTCAAGTTCATCAATGCGGGCAATAAGCTTTTCAGCACTATCCATGCATAAACAGTCATACCCTATCTGCTTTAGATATTTAGAAAATAGAAGTCGGTCAGAATCAGAATCTTCGACTAAAATTATCGTACAGTTAACAATCATAAAGCAGAACTTAAAGCGGGTGTAAAAGTAATAACTATTTAACTATGAAATACGTCAGATCTCAAAAATCTCCATTTTCGCGCTGTACCAATGCCTTCGTTGAAAGCAGACCACAAGCGGCATCAATATCGAGCCCACGTGAGGCTCTTATAGTTGTTATAATTCCTTTATCATTAAGTGCACGCTGAAATTCAGCCAGTCGTTCTTCATTTGTCGGAGGCAGAGGAACATTCGGCACAGGGTGAAAGCGGATCAGGTTTATCCTGCAGCGCAATTTATTAAGCAGCCGGGCTAGTTCCTTTACATGCTTAGGTGTATCATTTAATTCGCCAAATACAATGTATTCAACAGATACACGGCGATATTTGCCGAGATCGTGTTTAGCAATAGTATCAATAACATCTTTGATCGGATACACGTGCTGTATAGGCATTAGCCGTTTACGCTCATCATCAAAAGGGGAATGCATGCTTACTGCCAGGTTGCACTTGCTTTCACGTAAAAACAGCTCCATTGCCGGGACAATACCAATGGTTGATACTGTAACTTTGCGTGTGCTAAGTTCAAAGCCATAGGCGGCAGTTAATATTTCCAGGGATTTCATCACTTCTTCAATATTGTCGAATGGCTCACCCATTCCCATAAAAACAATGTTGGTGATTGAGTCCCTTTCGGGTAAACTTCGTAACTGGTTGATGATTTGTCCGGCTGAAAGCTGTGCCTGAAAACCCTGACGGCCAGTTGCACAGAATAAACAACCCATCTTACAGCCAACCTGCGACGAAACACAAAGGGTATTTCTTTTACCTTCGGGAATAAAAGCTGTTTCAATAAATTTATGGCTGCTAACCGGGAAAAGGTACTTTTTTGTCCCATCTGCTGATTGCTGAACTTTAACTGACTGTACAATACCAATATCATAATGTTCAGCCAGGAGTAAGCGCACTTTTTTCGAAATATTCGTCATTTCATCGTACGACTGAATATTCGTTTTATAAAGCCAATAAGCGATCTGGGTTGCAACAAAAACCGGAAGTTCAAGATCTGCAGCAATGTGTTTAAGATCCTGAAGGGTTTTGCCAAGCAGATGTTCCTTTTGTACTGGTGTTTCGGCAGTTGACATTTTTTTAGAAATAAATTTCGGCTATAACGTGGCTGAAGAGAATTCCCTTGCTGAGCAATATATCCCTGCATTCAACCACCATTTCGGCACTGCCGCAAAGATAATACTTTTGGTCCTCAGGCAGGGTATCTGAATCCTGCAGATATTGTGTTACCCGGCCGGCATATACGCCATCGCCTTCCTGTTGTGAGCAGCAGCGGACGTAGCGGGAACCAAAATCATTAATCAGCTTTTCACTGAAATAAAAAGCATCAAGTGTTCTTGATCCATGAATCAGGATTTTGTTATCGCCCATTCCTGAACGATACATACTGTAAAATGGAGCTATTCCTGTTCCGGCAGCAATCCAGTAAGCCGGCTCATCAGTACTGCCGTAGGTACCAAATGGAACAGTAATCCAGAGCGTATCACCCGGCTTCAATATGGCCAGGTTAGGGGTAAGCTTTCCTCCGGGTTTTATATTATAGAGAATGTTGGCATTTTCATCGTT
>JBBQGD010000074.1:0-15441 GCA_038322655.1 Bacteroidales bacterium
TATCCGTTTTGCCAGCGAACATTTTTCACGGCAATTAGCGGGTTCAGACTCTTCTCCGGATAGAATTGAACAGTCCAGACATTTATTTGATCCGAACGTTCTGACCATTGGTTTTGCCAGGCGTTTTGCGACTTACAAAAGGCCCAATCTATTGCTGCACGATCCGCAACGGTTATTTCGATTGTTGACTAACCAACAGTTTCCGGTACAGCTTATCCTCGCTGGCAAAGCTCATCCTGCCGACAAGCAGGGCAGTGATCTGATCAGTGAATGGATTCAGTTTATCAGGCAACATTCAGTGCATCCTCCCGTAATATTCCTTGCTGATTATGACATGCATATATCCGAAAACCTGGTGCAGGGAGTAGATGTCTGGATTAATACGCCGCGTCGTCCATGGGAAGCCAGCGGAACCAGTGGAATGAAGGTGTTGGTAAATGGTGGCATTAATCTTTCGGAACTGGATGGTTGGTGGGCCGAGGCCTACACCCCAGAAGTAGGGTGGGCTTTGGGCGATGGCAATGAACACGGTGATGATTCGTATTGGGATGCCATGGAAGCTGAACAACTGTATACAATTCTTGAAAATGAAGTTATCCCGGAGTTTTATAACCGCAACGAAAAAGGTATTCCGACTGCATGGATAACCCGGATGCGTGAAAGCATGGCGAAACTAACTCCGCGATTTTCTGCTGACCGTACTGTTCGTGAATATACGGAGCAACATTATCTGCCTGCTGCAAAAGCATATCTTGAGCGGGCTCACAATAAAGGAGCTAAAACAAAACTGTTGTTAAACCGTATGAAAAACCTTGAGCAAAAATGGGATTCAATCCATTTTATTGAAGTAACGTCCGAAACAATTGGAGAACAGCATAAATTCGAAGCACATATATTTTTAAATGACCTTGATCCGGATACATTGCAGGTTGAGCTTTTTGCTGACGGTTATAATGGAGAAGATCCAATAATACAGATTATGAAACGCGTTTCAAAGTCAAAAAGTTCCACAAACGAATATAAGTACTTTACATCGGTGGCTGCTTCACGACCGGCAACGGATTTTACAGTAAGAGTGATTCCCGATTTGCCAGGTTCATTGGTACCGCTCGAAATCTCCAGGATTTTGTGGCAGCGTTAATCCTGACTAACAATTTCCCGTACCACACATATGATAAAAATGTCATTTCCTGACGTGTGAATTATGTAAGATAAAACCGAAATTATGTAAGTTGTTTTGCCATTAACCGGATTACTTTTATTCTACTATTTAAACACCAAAACAGGTAAAAAGTAAACCAAAAACCAGGCTGAACCTGGCTTGTTTATCGAATGAATAACTACTACAGCTAAATACCGCTTCTTTCCTTTCAGCCCTAAGCATTCAAAACTTTCCTGATTGTCGTATTCATTAAAAACGACTAAACGAAAGAAATTAAACAACATTTTCAATCACAATAAATTTTAAACCAAAATGGACGAGATCCTCACCCCTGATCAATGGAATGAACTCCAAAGCAGAATCAGGCAACAGCATCCTGAACTTACAGATAAAGAGCTGCAGTATCATGAAGCCCTTGAACAGGATATGATGGCAATGGTTGCATACAGCATCCGTAATATACACGAAGTAAAGCATGGAATTGAAGGACATATGGGCCTGTTTCCGTTAAAATATTATTTGCGTCGTAAAAAGCATAGCCATATTGCCCATAGAGTAAATTAAGGATTTTGTATGAATTTCTTTTAGTCAGGAATTTCTATAGCTAAAATAAATTCGTACAAATCCCTGTTTGCATGTCAGCATATTTATTTTGTACAGTAATACAACCGGAGCCAGTCTAATTGATTGGTTTTTTTTATTCCCCTTAAAGATTAAACCTGATAAAATGATTAGAGAAATACTATATTTTTATCATAAGTGACGGATACCGGATGGCCCTGGTTTTCAACTTTGGTTGCTCTTATGTGACTGGTTTTAAAATGACTGTTTGAATGCAGATATGCTGCAAATCAGGTAGAGGTAAAATAAATTTTGATGAATCTACAAATTGATCTGGCAGAAATAGGGCAATACAGGTATTAATTTAGAGCCGTTTTATAATTCCGTAACCATGTCAGACCTGACTTTCTTCTTGTTCAATAAAAAGACCGCCTCTGATTAACAGAAGCGGTCTTCAATAAATTATTAATTTGTATTAAAATCTGATTCCAAGTGAAAGTCCGAATCCGGTATTTTTAACGGCTGTTTTATCGTCCGAATTACCATTATTCTCAGGATTAATTTTGACCATACCCAATTGAGTGTCTAGCTGCAAAAATAATCCGTTTGACATTTCAAATCCGGCAAAAATATTTCCACCCAAATCTAGGGCTTTAAAAGTTGCGTGAGACTCATCATCATCTTGTTCGATGGTGCCTTTAAATACAATTTTATTGTCAATTGTTACGGAACCGCCTTCGGTTACAACCTTACCTCCGATAGCATAGCCAACATAGGGGCCGAATCCGAGCATCACAAAACCATTACCGATTGCACCTTTGTAAACTAAGTTCAAAGGTAATTCGATGTATGATAGTTTTATTGTACGGGTAACTTCGGTACCTAAAATTGAATAGGTATTTTTAGCGCCTTTTGTGCTAAACAGCAAACCGGGCTGAAAATAGAACTGCGGAGCTATAGGTATCTGCATATTTAACCCGGCATGATAACCCAGGATCATATCGTTTGTAAGTTTGTCGCCACCGGCATCTTTTCCGTTCAAATTCTGGAAACTTACACCACCAAGTACACCAAAGGACGATTTACCTGTACTTTGAGCCATTGTAATGGAACCGGTAAGCAAAAGCATCATTAATAAAGCAAAAAATCTTGTTGTTTTCATAGTAATTTATTTTAGATTAATAGATTTGAATTATTATTTAGCGGCTTCTTTTTCAGCTTCAGCCTTCATTTTTTCATTTGCAGTGATAAGGAACTCAACCCTGCGGTTTTGTGAACGGCCACTTTCGTCATCGTTACTGTATTTTGGCACAGTTTCGCCAAATCCTTTGATGGATATACGATTAGTTGCTATTCCGTTGGAGCGGATATAATTTGAAGCTGCGGCGGCACGGTCAATAGATAAGTTCAAGTTGTATGCCTCGCTACCTTTACTGTCGGTATGGCCCTGCACTTCAATATCCGTATCAGGATAAGTATTCAAAACTACAACCAGTTTATCCAGGTTTTTTTTGGCTTCAGCTGAAAGATTTGATTTATCAAATCCGAAAAGCACATTACTACTGAATTCAACAACGATACCTTCTCCTACGCGTTCAACTTTTGCATCAGGAACGGTTTTCTTGATTTCTTCTGCCTGCTTGTCCATCTGGTGGCCAATTACAGCACCTGTAGCTCCTCCGACAGTAGCTCCGATAATGGCACCCAAGGCTGTATTTCCGGTAGCTTTTCCTATTACAGCGCCCATGGCACCTCCGGCTACAACTCCCACAGCTCCGCCTTTTTGTGTTTTGTTTAAAGATGAACAGCCTGAAAACATCAGGGCAGCACTCAAAACGACGATCAGACTAATTTGTACTTTTTTCATAATCATAAATGTATTTAGTTAATTAAGCATTCTATAAATGATACTTTTCTTCTGGTGTTTGTGAATCAATTTAATTTTCCGAATTTAATTCTAATGTCATTAGGGTAACTTTAGGTTCTTTTTATTCGTCTGAAACTCTCATGATATCTTTAATTTAAACTCTTAAATATGCAGGCCGATTATCATTAGTTATCAGTTTGCAAAATTGGCCACACAATTACTGTTATATGTTACACAATTTTGTTTTCTTTTTACATTATTCACACATCATCAGTCCTAATAAGAATTTTGGTTTATAAAGTGGGTATACTTAACTAACCTTTCCATGTAGCGAAGGTATTTATATCGAAAAACAGTAAATTGTAATAGTGTGAAACATGTAAAAAATTTAAATAATTATGTAAGACTTTTGGCCCGTTAACACCTCAAATTTGTATAAAAGTTATTAGTTAGTTCAACTAAAGAGTATTTATATGACAGCAGGTGAATTTCAATATAAGCTAATCAGCTTCCAGGAACCTTTACTGAGATTTGCTTTCAGTTTAACAGCTAATAAGGATGATGCAAAAGACCTTGTACAGGAAACTTTTCTGAAAGCCTTGAAATATTATGATAAATTCGTCCATGAGACTAATTTCAAAGGATGGATATATACCATTATGAGAAATACCTATATCAATGAATATCGCCGTTCGTTTAAGTATAATATATTCAGCGACATGTCAAAATCAGAGGAATCACAAAATGAAATTCATGCTTCCGGAGCTGAAGATCCTGTTTCCAAATACAGATCAAAAGAACTTGAACATTTAATCAATTCACTTCATGATGATTTGAGACTACCCTTCAAGATGCACCAGGAAGGTTTCAGATATAGAGAAATAGCTGAATCACTTCGTATGAATATCGGAACTGTAAAGAGCAGAATTTTTTTGGCCAGAAAGGAAATGATAAAACAATTGAACTAATTTAAAGAAATTGCTTCTTTAGTATCTACACATTATTGATTTTGTTTTTCATCCTGAACAGATGCTTGACTGTTTATTCAATAAAGAACATATAATTCTTATAGTTTTAGCACAGTTCAACAAAAATCTTATTCATACAAATGCTTTGTGAATGTGTGAATCATGCAACTATCCCCCAAAGTTGTGTAACACATACAGCAGTAGGCTATTCTACTTTTGTAGCTGAATTATTAACCCGGGTTTTACTCCCGGCAATCAAGGATTGTTCTGATCCGCCCTTTAAATAAAGAAATTGAATCTAGTGGCTATGAAAGCAAGTCCGAAATTTTTAACATTATTACTGGGAATTGTATTGGCATCCACACTGATGACGAACAAGGCATCCGCACAACAAAACGATATCAGTTACCAGGTTTTTTACGACCAGTTAAGTCCTTATGGCCAGTGGATGGAAAATCCGGCTTATGGCTATGTGTGGATTCCGGATGCAGGATCCGGCTTTATTCCTTATTCAACAGCAGGTCATTGGATAATGACTGAATATGGCTGGACCTGGGTATCGGAATATGATTGGGGATGGGCGCCATTTCACTATGGCCGTTGGGATTATGATGATTATATGGGTTGGTTCTGGGTGCCTGATACTGAATGGGGACCTTCATGGGTAATCTGGAGAAGGGCCGAAGGCTATTATGGCTGGGCTCCGATGCAACCAGGCATCAGCATCAATACATATTTTGGAAGAGATTATAACATGCAAAATGAGCACTGGATGTTTGTCCGTGACGGGGATTTTCAAAGATCCAACCTCAACTACTACTACGCCAACAGAAGCATTAGTGAAAGGATCATTATCCATTCCACTGTAATAAATAACACCTATATTGATAACCGCCGGCATACAACTTATGTATCAGGACCAACCAGTAAAGATGTTCAAAGAAATACAGGGAGAAGCGTTAATCGTGTTGCTGTACAGGAATACAATAAGCCGGGACAGAGGTTAAATAATGGACATTTACAGATATACAGGCCCCATGTTGTAAAAAACTCTGGAAACGTGCGCAGGCCTGCTCCATCCAGAATAGTTGATAAAAAGGATGTAAAACAGCACCCGGGAAGAAATTCAAGTACACAACAACGGAGTACCGTTCCTTCAAGAGATAATAGCAACAGGAAACAGGAGCAACAGGAAAAGCAGAGAATGCAGCAACAGCAACAACAGCAACAACAGAAAATAGATCATAAACAGCCAGAGCAACAACAGCAGAATCAGCGAAAACAACAGAATCAGCGTTATCAACAGCAGGATCAACAAAAGGAACAACAGGGTCTGCAAAAGCAACAGCAGGATCAACAAATGCAGCAGCAGAATCAGCAAAGGCAACAACACAATTCTGTAACACCACGTGGAAATAAAACCAGTACTCAGCCAGCACAGCGTAATAAAACAAAAGAAGCACCTAAAGACAGGGAAATGAATCAAACAAAGAATGATAAAAGTAAAAAGCCGCCAAGAGAAATCATAAACCAGAAAATGCATTGAAAAAATTAGTTCCACCGAATAACCGCTTTTTGCTCTGGCACATATTAGGTTACTCCGTCGTAGCAGCGATGTAAATCCGGAGCATCATTAAGGTATTCAAAACAAATATCCAATCAGTATGAATAACAAACAGCATTACTTTAGGAATAATTCGAAATCTGTCAAAATAATCACATATGGCAAAAGCAGCAATTTGAAACCTGCTATTTTTGCAAGCGAAAAAAATACCGGGTCGGGCGTTTTTAATGAGAAACAATTAACGTTGCGATTAATCGAAATGGAAAAGGTCAATTCTAATTTGAAGACACTTTTAGAAGAAAGAACTTCCAAACTAGTCGAAGTTGTTGCCACCAACGCTAAATTCCTTTCTATTCTGGCTCATGATTTACGAAGCCCCTTCCAGGCGATTATTGGCGCCCTGGATTTAATACAGGATAGCTATAATGACAAGGATGAGATTGAAATTGAGACTTATATCCAAATGGCAACCAATTCGGCTAACACTACATTACGACTTCTGGAAAACCTTTTAACGTGGACTTCTTTACAAAACACAGAGAAAAATTTCAATCCTGTAAAAATTGATTTGTACCAGGTAATTCTAGGTGAAATCGAAAGCTCCAATCCTTTTGCTACACAAAAACTGATAACACTGGCTCATACTATCAAACCCAATTTATATGCAAATGCCGATCTCCAAATGGTTAAGACCATACTCCGTAACCTGATCAACAATGCAATAAAATATTCATACCTGGGCGGCGAGATAAATATAAATGTGGCTGAAAAGGCCAAATTTGTTGAAATTGATATAACAGATAAAGGGGTTGGTATTTCTCAAAATGCTCAAAGAGAACTCTTTCAACATAAGGAGTTGCATTCAACCAGGGGGACAAAGAATGAGTATGGTACGGGTTTGGGCCTTACAATTTGCAAGGAATTTGTTGAAATACACGGGGGATTTATCTGGATTGAGAGTGAACCCGGAAAAGGAAGTAAGTTCAGATTTACATTGCCCCTTTATAGTACTTAATAAGGAGTACCGAATTTTTGTGAAAGTGTGAATATTACAACTCTTTCCTATAATTGTGTAAAACTTCTCTGAAAGGAT
The DNA here is from genome assembly GCA_038322655.1 of Bacteroidales bacterium. Classification (GTDB taxonomy): domain Bacteria; phylum Bacteroidota; class Bacteroidia; order Bacteroidales; family UBA4417; genus UBA4417. The sequence goes on from JBBQGD010000074.1 coordinate 7,216, forward strand.
GTAATCACCTTTGCATAACAATAATATTATATTCACTTAAACAAAAAAAAATGAACGAAATTCAAATTAAAAACAAAAATTCAGCCATACTTAAAGGAATAATGTATGCTGTATTCTTCATTTCATTCGTTGCACTATTGCCCTCTTGTAAGAAAGATAATACTGACAAAGCACATCTTTCAGTAAAGATGACTGACGCTCCTGCAAATTATGATGCTGTTATGGTGGATGTTCAAGGCGTGGAAATAATGGATGAAGGAGGAAATCTTGTAATGCTCAATGCAAATGCAGATATTTACAATTTGCTTGATTTTACGAATGGTATGGATACGCTGATCGCCTCAGGTGATTTGGATGCGGGAACAATATCACAGATTCGTTTGATATTGGGAACTGAAAATTCAGTAATGGTTAAGGGCGTAGTTTACCATCTTGCCACACCAAGTGCAGATCAATCGGGATTAAAACTGCAGATTCACCAAAAATTCGAGGCAGGTGTTGCATATAACGTACTGCTTGATTTTGACGCAAGTCAATCAATCGTTTTACAAGGTAACGGCGAATATAAGCTGAAACCGGTAATCAGAACCATTAACGCTGCGGTAAGTGGCTCCATTAAAGGCAGTATTTCACCAATAAGTCTTGGTACAACTATTACGGCTACATCTGCTGGTGTAGTTTACTCAACAATAGCCAATTTAAACGGTTATTTTATGATTGCCGGGCTTCCTGCCGGAACCTATGATATTACTGTTACTCCTGTCCTTCCGCTACAACCTATTACCATCACAGGTAAAGCTGTTGTTATCGGTGCCTCTACAGATCTGGGAATAATAGTATTTTAACGTTTATCAACAAATACATAAGAGACTGTCCTGAAAGGCAGTCTCTTTTTATATTTTAATACCTTGAATAAATACAGGTTTTAGAAACAATAAATGTGTGAATTATACAAGTCTTTTTTATAATTATGTAAAACAGTTCAACTTACAGATGCTTACTTTCGTTGTCCAAAATAAAAATACATTGAATAATTATAAGTAGGAAGGCCGGGAAAGTTTAGCCATAATATTAAAACATTGATAAATGAAAAAGAATGACAAATTAATTGCCGCACTAAATTCGTTACTGGTTGCCAAACTCACGGTTATAAACCAGTTTCTGGTCGATTCCGAGTTGTGTGAAAACTCAGGCCATACTAAATTACATAAAGTTCTTCAGAAACTGGCTTCAGATCAAATGCTTCTGGCTGAATGGCTTATTGAACGGATTAGTTTCCTGAATGGTTCAGACACTTTAGCTAAATTAAGCACTCTTATGATTGGCAAAACTGTTTCAGGAATGATGAGTAATAGCAAAAAACTTAATGCATTCCGGACTCATAATGAGGCCATTCTACTCGCACAGGAATTGAATGATGAAGGCACAGCTGAACTACTGACCAGAATAATTAAAATGGAAGAAGTCCACATAAACTGGACGGAAATACAACGTGAACAAATTGAACAAAGAGGCCTCGAGAATTATCTGATAACCCAGACTGAAAGCATGGCGAACTGATTTAGTTTAAAATAACATTTAATTGCTTTAACTAACCAAATTTGAAGGACTGTAAACTTTGCTGACATTTTTATTTCTTCCAAATCTGCTTTTATATCCTGATAGTTCAATCGTTTTCTTCAGGTTAAACAACATATTCCTTTTAACTTATATTGAAACTTTTTTCAGGAATTCGCTACTCCTTTTCGCGAAATCTCAATGTGGGAATAATGTAACTTTTTTAAAAAGTCATGTAACACATCTGCATAAATATGGCAGTACTTTTATGCTAGCTAGCCTCGCTAAAAAATAACACATAATTCTGTAATTATGAAACCATCAATTGGAATTCCCGATCACGACCTGGAAGAAGTGGCTACTTTACTTAACACGCTTTTAGCTGATGAATATGTGCTTTTCACAAAAACACGCAATGCGCACTGGAATATTACCGGTATGAGTTTTTATGAAATGCATAATCTTTTTCAAGGCCAGTATGAAGCCTTGAATATAATGATTGATGATATTGCCGAAAGGGTCCGTTCATTAGGCCATTTTGCATTAGGGTCATTGAAAGATTTTCTGAATGTGACAAATCTAAGTGAAGAAAAAGACAATTTCAGCAATTCAGAACAAATGATTCAATCACTGCTTAGTGACCATGAAACTATTATCCGTATTATCCGTAAAGACATTATTCCTATTTCCGATAAGTACAAAGATCTGGGAACAGCTGATTTTGTCATCGGTTTAATGGAACAGCATGAGAAAGTCTGCTGGATGTTGCGTTCTTCTGTATATTATGTTGAAACAGATTCTGAATCAAACAAATCACACTCAAAATAATTGTCATCACTATACTTTAAAAACTGCATAAATGAAAACGACAAAATTGAATAAAGTTCTGATTGCGCTGGATTATGATCCAACCGCACAAAAAGTGGCCGAAGTAGGTTTCTCCATGGCCAGCGCTATGAAAGCGGAAGTAACCTTGCTGCATATAATATCCGATCCGGTCTATTATTCATCATCAGCGTACTCTCCTATCATGGGTATGTCGAGTGAACTGGTACCATTCCCGGTGCAAATGGATACTATTGAGGGATTGAAAGGGGTTTCTCTGAATTTCCTCGAAAAATTCAAGCATCACCTTGGAGATGATGAAATTAAAATTATGGTTGAAGAAGGTGATTTTGCTTCGGTAATAGTGAATACTGCAAAAAGTATTCATGCTGATGTTATCGTCATGGGCTCGCATAGCAAGAAATGGCTCGAGAATATAGTGTTGGGAAGTGTAACCGCAGATGTGTTACGACAAACGTCTGTTCCGCTATTCGTTATCCCAACTAAGAAACACGAATAATTTAAAGCCTGGCTCAAAATCAGGCAGGTTTTTAATTCGCGTATCCTTTTATTTTGTAAAAATAATTGAAAATGATAAAAGAAAATGAAGAAACCAGGAACTTGCCTGTAAAACAGACAAGCAAAAAAACGAGAAAAAACTTTATCGGCTATCCCGCTTCTCCTGCAGGTGAAGATATCTATAATAATCAAAAGGAAGAAAAGGATATAGATCCGGAAAATATTTCAAAGACGAAAGGTTTAAATGAAACTAATGAGTCGGATACAAACAACGAACAGAATTTTATGGACGATATGGCCGGCAGCGACCTGGATGTTCCGGGTTCGGAATTAGATGATAAAATGGAGGAAATCGGAAGTGAGGATGAAGAGAATAACTATTATAGTTTAGGTGGTGATGCTCATAATGATCTGGAGGAAAGTCATGGGGGATAAATGTCTGAATCAATTTTAAAATTTTAAAACGATGAAGACCGGTAAAAAAACAACTGTACTTATTGCCCTGGATTATGCTACAACCGCAAAAAAAGTAGCAGATTCAGGATATGCCCTGGCCGAAGCTATGAAAGCTGAAGTCATACTGCTTCATGTAATGTCCGATTCACGATATTACTCTTCAGTAGAAAACTCGCCTATAACCGGGCTGACCGATTCCCTTGGAGTGGACCCATTGCAATTTGATGCGGATCATAAGTTGAAAGAAGTATCTCAGTATTTTCTGGACACAATAAAACTGCATCTGGGAGATAAAACTATTCAAACAGAGCTGGCGGAAGGCGATTTTGCGGATACTATTTTGATGAAAGCAAAAAGTCTGGAAGCTGACATTTTGGTTTTAGGCTCACATAGCTACCGATGGCTCGAAAATATAATTATGGGCAGTGTTACCGAGAAAGTTTTGCGTCTTACTTCTATTCCACTTTTCATTGTACCAATAAAGGAATTCGATTAATACCAATGGATGTATTATAGAAGATTGTGGTTTATTAATTTTTAAGTGCATGCATAGTGCTTAGGAATGACTACATAATAAAATCGATTTAAAAAACATACTTAATGCCAAATCCAGAATGCAAACCACCAAGCACCATACACTATGCTGCATGCACCATTTTTTTTGTACTACTATTTTGTAATTTCTGACCTACATTGTTCTAAAACAGAACCATGCCAATAAATGAAAAATGTGGTTTTCTAAATCAGTAAAGGAAGTTCTTGCCGAAATTGATGTCGATCCATCGAAAGGGTTATCTGATGATGAAGTAAAAATCCGGCTCGAAACCTATGGCCCCAATACACTGCAGGCGAAAAAGAAAAAGAGTATTTTCCGGATGTTTATTGCTCAACTGCAGAATTGGCTTATCTATATTCTATTTGCCGCAGTAATCATCACCCTGTTTTTGGGGCAGTATACTGATTCCGTAATCATTATACTTGTAATTACAATAAATGCCGTTTTGGGTTTAGTTCAGCAGGTAAAAGCTGGCAAAGCTATTGAAGCGCTTCAGAAAATGGTAATCCCCAAAGCGCTGGTCCGCAGGGGTGGAATTGTTAAAGAAATTACTTCTGCAAAAGTAGTGCCCGGTGATATTCTGATCCTCGATGCCGGAAGTTTCATTGCCGCTGATATCAGGTTGATAGAATCGGCAAATCTCCAGATTGAGGAATCGGCCCTCACCGGCGAATCAGTGCCTTCTTTAAAAGATGCCACACTCGTTCACGATGATCCCAAAATCCCTTTGGGCGACCGTGCCAATTCTGCTTTTATGTCAACCCTGGTTACCAATGGAAGAGGTATCGGAGTTGTGGTTGAAACAGGAATGAATACCGAAATAGGAAAAATCGCCGGTATTATCAATACGGAAGTAAAGGCTGAAACCCCGCTCGAAATCCGCCTGGATAAACTAGGGAAAACATTGGGAGTTATTACTATCGGAATCTGTATTCTTATATTCATCATTGCATTGTTGCAGGGCAGGAAACTGGAGGAAATGTTCCTGATGTCGGTTTCGCTGGCGGTTGCCGCTATCCCCGAAGGCCTGGCAGCCATAGTTGCTGTGGTTCTTTCTATTGGTGTAACCGGCATGTCAAAGAAAAACGCAATCATAAAAAAATTACCAGCCGTCGAAACACTTGGATCGGTTAATATAATATGTTCCGACAAAACAGGTACTCTTACCCAGAATAAAATGACTGTTACTACCTGTTTCAGCCTCGAAGGTGAAATTCCGATTGTACGGAATCAAAAAAAATCTTCCACAGATGATATAAAATTGCTTGCGAAAGCTATGTTACTATGCTCCGATGCAACATTCGAAAAAGGACATGGAACCGGCGATCCGACTGAGATTGCATTGTTGTTGTTAGCTGATGACCTTGGAATTGACAGAGGGAATATAATATCACAAAATAAACGTGTGGATGAATGTTCGTTTGATTCGGACCGGAAATTAATGTCGACACTCAGCCTCGAAAACGGGAGCTTTACAGTTTACACAAAAGGTGCGCTGATCAGCCTCCTGAAAATATGCACGCATGTTTTGGATAATGGGAAAGTCCTATCTATAAAGGATGTACACTCTAAAAAATACCTCTCAACTGCCGCGAAAATGGCTGACAACGCACTTCGTACACTCGCTGTGGCTTACAAGCCGGTTGATTCAGCAATTGGTACATCTGAAATGGAAAAGGACCTGATCTTTATCGGGCTTGTCGGAATGATTGATCCTCCCAGACCCGAAGTGAGTGAGGCAATACAAAAAGCCAGGTTAGCCGGTATCACAACAATAATGATTACAGGCGACCACCGAAACACAGCCTTTGCGATCGCCCATGAACTGGGAATTGCTGAAAACCTGGATCAGGCAATAACCGGAAATGATATTGAGAATTTTTCAGATAAGGAATTTGCCGTTTGCATTGACAAGTATCGTGTATTTGCCAGGGTATCGCCCGAACACAAAGTAAAAATCGTACATGCGCTGAAATCGAACGGAAATATTGTTTGCATGACTGGCGACGGAGTAAACGATGCACCTTCTTTAAATGCTGCGGATATAGGTGTAGCAATGGGAATTACCGGAACTGACGTAGCCAAAGGTGCTGCCGATATGATTCTGACTGACGATAACTTTGCAACTATTGTTTCGGCTGTTGAGCAAGGCCGTAACATTTACAATAACATTAAAAAGACAGTTGTATTTCTTTTAACCTGTAACCTGGGGGAAGTGATTGCCGTTTCGGCTACACTTCTCATTGGATGGGAAGCTCCGCTGATTGCGACTCAGTTATTGTGGATAAACCTGATCACGGATTCATTTCCTGCTATTGCTTTAGGCATGGATCCAGGAAGCCCGGATGTTATGGACGAAAAACCAAGAGATGCAAAAGAGAGTTTTCTTGCCGGTAGAACGGGAATTCATGTTCTGACCGGAGGCGTTTTAATTGGTGCATTAACCATTTTCGCTTTCTGGTATGGATATTATGAAAATGGATTTAGCCCGTTTAACCATTCAGCTCCTCAAAATACTGTAGAATACGCGCGGACACTGGCATTCATGGTGCTGGTTATATGTCAGTTATTCTATTCATTGGCAGCCCGCAACAGCTCAAAATCTATTTTTCAAATCGGAGTATTCTCCAACAAATATCTTTCGGGAGCCCTTGTACTGGGCGTACTTCTCCAATTATTGGTTATTGGTATTCCGGTAATGCAACATGCATTCCACTTGCAAATGCTTGATCCGCGGGGCTGGCTGATTGCCTTTTCACTCGGACTAGTTCCTTTGGCTTTAAATGAGATTGTTAAAATATTTATTCGCGTGCGCTTAAAAAAGGACATGGTACGAAAAAATTTGAATGTGTGAATAATATAACTCTTCTCATAAATTGTGTAACCCTTTAGAGCCTTATTCGACCAACCTTTGTATAATGATATGTGATTCGCATACTTCAATAGTAATATAAAATACCACTAAAATGCAAAAGGAAAAATTTGAAAGGCTAGCTTCCGAAAAAAGCAAGGCGTGTGTTACCATCTCGATGAATACACACCGTACACATCCCGAAAATATGCAGGATGCTATTATCCTCAAAAATTTATGTAAGGAAACCGAAGAAAGACTGATATCTGAATTTGGCAAACAGCCCATACTTCCGTTGCTCGAAAAACTCGAACAGATTCCATCACAAATTGACATCAACTACAACCTCGACAGTCTGCACATATTTCTTTCAAATGAAACACAGGAAATTGTTAAATCTACATGGCCTGCAAAAGAAGACAGGGTACAGATTTCAGATACTTTTGCTATAGCTTCATTAATAAAATCTGTTAGCAGGGATTTTGAATATTTAATTATGCTGCTTTCACAAAGTGGCGTTAAGATGTTTGTAGCTTTAAACAATTCTATTGTTGGCGAAATAAAAAATGATTATTTCCCATTTGCGGGAAATCCACATTTCAATACGGATCCTGACAAAATAAGTGATCCAAAATCATCGGATAATATGGTGCGCGAATATTTTAATAAGGTGGACAAAGCCGTTGTAAAAGTATTTAATCAAACTAACCTGAATTGTATGGTTATCTGTACTGACGATAACTATAGCAGGTTATTGCAGGTTGCCGATAAACCGGGTATATACACGGGTCATACAAGCGTGGATTATAATAATCAGTCAAACGTCCATATAGCTGCCGAAGCATGGGAAATCATGAAGGCGCAACAATTTCATCACGAAAAGGAAGCTATTGAAGAAATGAAAGAAGCTTCCGGACATGGCAAAGCTATCACTGATTTGAATGAAATTTACAAAGCAGTTAAAGAAGGAAGAGGCGACTTGTTAATTGCGTATAACGATTATAGCCAGGCAGTGAAAATGACAGGTGAATACACTTTTGATTTGGTAGATGATGCTTCCCAGCCGGAAGTAATCGATGACATAGCAAACGAACTGGCGTGGGAAGTAATTTCAAAAAAAGGCAGGGTAGTATTTACGGATCAGGTCGAAATTAAAGACGTGGGTAATATTGTTTTAAAAGTTCGCTACTAATTTAAATCAATAGGACAAAGGGGAAAGATTTATGAAGATTATTTTTTAAATATCAGAAGTGATAACTCAAAAAATGAATGAGAAACAAATCTAACTAATCAATCTCTTTCACTACATTTGGAATGTAAAATACCCTTTTAACCCTTTTCCATTAACTATTAACTTTCACTCAAATCTAATTTCCAAAAACCATGGATTTCGTTGACTATTACAAAATTCTGGGTGTTGACAAAACGGCAAAAGCCAGTGACATTAAAAGTGCCTACCGGA
>JBBQGD010000075.1:0-15399 GCA_038322655.1 Bacteroidales bacterium
TAAGAAGTAAACCTATTTCCCAACCTTAAAATATGCTTGTTTTTAAGGTCTTTTGCAAATTACATATCCGGATACCTGAACATACTACAAACTACTGTTTTAATGCTCTGTTTCTTATGATAAAAAAGATACAAATTAGACTCTTTCTTATACTTCTGATTATCGGGGTTCAGGGAATGTTTACAAATATTAAAGCAGTCCTGCCAGTAGATTTTACATATTTAGGCATTTGTGTAGGAAGTCCGACTGTTTTTACTGTTGATATTGTTAAGACCAATGTCAGCCAAGTAGTTGATTGGCAATGGGTTTTTGCAGATGGTTATTCCTCAACTGAACAGAATCCGGTGCATACATTTACTGGAGTTGGTACATTCAATGTAACATTGACGATTACGGATATAAATGGTCTACATGGTGTTATGGGCCATGATATTACCATTCAGCAGCTCCCCATTTCTATCTTCTCATTTTCAACGCCCAGTTGCAGCAATGATTCTATACAATTTACTAACCTTTCAACTACTGTAAATGGATATATCAGCACTGTGATATGGGATTTTGGTGACGGTTCTTTGATCGAAACTTATTCAATACCAGGAAACCCAAATCCAAAACATGTTTTTCCAAATCCAGGTATATTTAATGTAACTTTAACGGTAATAGATACTAATCTTTGCGTAAACCATACTTCGCTTCAAGTTGATGTGCCTTCGGGTCCGATAGCTGATTTTTTCTTCATCGGCCAATGTGAAGATCAGAAAGTTTTTTTTACTGATGCTTCATTAGAAAATGGTGCAGGTAGTATAGTTGGCTGGAACTGGGATTTTGGTGATCCAACCAGCGGGATTAATAATTTCTCAAATCTTAATAAACCGTTTCATATTTTTAATGCTGCCGGCACATATAATGTACGCCTGATAATTAAAAATTTAAATGGTTGTCATGATTCAATTACAAAACAAGTCGTTATCAATCCACATCCTTTAACTGATTTTACAAACTCGGTAAGCTGTCTGGGTGAGCCCATTACTTTTACACCCGATCCTGCCATGGCAAATATTACTTCCTGGCACTGGGATTTTGGAGATGGAAATACATCGAACTCCTCTAATCCGGTACATACCTTTTGGGCTCCTTCCGATTATTCTGTTACCTTGTCGGTAACCAATATCCTGGGCTGTAAAAATGAATCTATACATACAGTCGAGATAAATCCTCTGCCTGTTGCTCAATTCAGCACAAACCTCTCATATTGTGCCGGTGGTGAAGTGCAGTTTATGGATTTATCAAGTACAACACAAGGAAATATAACCAGCTGGGAATGGGATTTTGGTGATGGAAAAACTAAAGTTGTAAATTTTCCGGACAATCCTGATGTTTCACACATCTATGCATTAGCTGGTTCCTATTTTGTTAAGCTAACCATTAATTCATCGGTAGGATGCGGTGGTACTATCACTCACCTGATTAAAATTCATTCCAACCCGATTGCAGATTTTTCTTTCACAAAATCATGTACGGGAACACCTGTTGCATTTACGGACCAAACACAACTGAATGGCTCAAGTACGATTGTACTTTGGCAATGGGATTTTGGCGATCCAACATCAGGAATTTTAAATTTTTCATCTTCACAAAATCCGCAACATTCATTTGTTGCATCAGGAAATGCTGTTCCTCAACTTATTGTTATCAATGGAAATGGCTGTTCCGATACAGTTTCTCACACTATTTCTAATAATTTGCCTCCTCCTGTTAATTTTACAATTGACAACAACTGCCAGAACAATAGTATTAGCTTTCTTCCTGATACCAGTGTAATGAACCTGGCAACAATTACATCGTGGTATTGGGATTTCGGAGGCAGCGTGAGCTTCTTGCTTCAAAATCCTTCCTATATGTATACAACAGCGGGCACACAAAATGTAATTCTAACTGTGGTTGATACTTCGGGTTGCTCAAGTACAATAAACAAACCAATTATAATAGCTCCTGAACCAACTCCTGCTTTTGCTTTTACACAACCGGCATGCAGCTACACATCGTTGAAATTTGATAACTTTTCGACTGCTTCAGGCGGCACTTTTATTGTTAAAAGCGAATGGGATTTTGGCGATGGTCAGACACTGACTTTAGCCACGCTCGCTTCAGTTACTCACACATATAATACTTATGGGTCCTATACAGCAAAGTTAACAGTTACTTCCAACCTGGGCTGTAAGAAAACATTCACTTTGCCTGTGGTAGTACTTCTCAAACCAACGGCGAATTTTTCGTATTCAGGAGCTTGCCTGAATTCACCGGTACAATATAATGATGTGTCCCAACCTGGAGCTGGTGGAATTGTGAGCTGGCAATGGCTTTTTGGTGACCCTGCCTCCGGTGTAAATAATTCATCATCAATAAAGTTCCCAAATCACACTTATAGCACTGCCGGTAATTTCCCAGTCAGGCTGATTGTAAGTAATAGCGGTGGATGCATCGATACGATTATTAAGCAGGTTGTTATTCATGGATTGCCGGCAGTTGATTTCACATCAACGACAGGCTGTGTTAATAATGCAACTTATTTTACGAGTTCAACTTATGTAAATGCAGGGGCTTTGGTTTCCTGCTATTGGGAATTCGGTGATGGACAAACTTCCGGCAGCATTGATCCTGCACATACGTACGCAGTTCCTGGCTCATTTAATGTTTCGTTAACCGTTACCGATACAGCTGGTTGTATAAACAAGCAAATGCATACTATCATTATTGCTGATCCTCCCACAGCTTTATTTGATGTTTCAGCGCAAACCTGTGCAGGTAGTCCTACATCTTTCTCTGTTCTGCCTTCAGGTTCAGGAAGTATAATTGCTTCCTATAAATGGGATTTCGGTGACGGGGGGATTCCAACTGTAATTAATGCTCCGGCTAACGGAAATGTAGCGCACAGCTATACTTCAGGCAACACTTATGCAGCAGTTCTTACAGTCCGGACATTACAGGGCTGCGAAGCAAAATCACAACGTATAATTACTGTTTCTCAAAGTCCTGTTGCACAATTCAGTTCTGCAAATTCCTGTTCAGGTAATGTTGTTAATTTCAATGATCTCTCATCAATCAATTCAGGGCCACCTGTTGTTAACTGGTCCTGGAATTTTGATGATCCCTCATCAGTTGGCAATAATACTTCGGGACTGAAAAATCCATCTCATGTATTTAATTCCCCGGGGACTTACAAGGTGATGCTGCTGGTGAGAAATTCTTCAGGATGTACTGATACGGTTTATAAGTCTGTTTTGATCAATCAGAAACCTTCTGTTGATTTTGACTGGTCGGTAAGTTGTGTCAGTGCAGCTACTAAGTTTACAGCCAATACATCAGTTACCAATATTGCTTCAATAGCATCATACGATTGGGATTTCGGCGACGGGACTTCACATAGCACTGCAGCGAATCCTGGTCATAATTATACAGTATCAGGAACTCATACGGTTATTCTTTCTGTTGTTAATTTAAACGGATGTACCAATTCGATATCACATATAATTAATACTTCACCTCAACCAAATGCAATTTTTAGTGCAAACAGTTCTTGCTTGGGCACAAGTACCGATTTTACAGATCAGTCGTTTACCTCAAATGGAGTGCCTATAACGGGCTGGCATTGGGATTTTGGAGTTAATTCATCAACAAATGATACATCGAACCTGAAAGACCCATCCTGGACTTATAAAAAACTGGGGGTTTACCAGGTTAAACTCACAGTTACCTCACAAAACGGATGTAAGAATACAGTTACTAATCCATCACAGGTATTTGGGAACCCGACAGCCAATTTTACTTATTCTGTTTCTCCGTGCGGAAACGGCGAAGTACATTTTCAGGATTCATCCTATAACAAACAAGCGCCTATCGCCAGTTATAACTGGGAGTTTGAATCAAATCATTATGAAACGATGCAGGATCCGGTATATATTTTTTATTCCTCCGATTCCTGCTACGATGTTCGTTTAATTGCCACTGATATAAGAGGTTGTGTTGACACCGTTGTCAAAAAGACATGTGTACCGGCTGAATTTGATTTCTCTTTTGTTGCTTCTAATACCTGCTTGTACGACTCTACTTATTTTACACCACAGCAATTAGGATATTCAACCGGTACACTTGTTTCATTTTTATGGAATTTCGGCGATGCAAATGCAGTTTCAAATAATACATCTGCTGCAAAAACACCGGCCCATTACTACAGCCAACCCGGAACTTACACCGTAAGTCTAAAGGCGACTAATGTATATAATTGTTTAAAAGAAGTTCCTCTGGTAATAACTATTCTGCCATTACCGGTTCCTTTTTTCTCATACACTGTAGGTGCCTGCGACAGTACTCTTTACTTTCATGATGCTTCTTTTAGTGTAGGGAGTGAAATTAAACAATGGACATGGAATTTTGGTGATGGAGCAACTGAAACAGTGGTAGCACCTGCTTCGCCCAACCTCTCGCACAAATACATGCTGCCTGGTCAATATACTGTAAGTTTAACTGTAACAAATAATGTTGGATGTTCAATGCAAAAAACGGTTAAAGAAGTTATGGTTAAAGCATGCTTGTCGGCAGATTTTTCGTTAAATGCTTCATTGATTTGTCAGAATAATACCTTGTCATTTTATGATAACAGCACAAGTACCAGCCCGGTAAATCATTGGTATTGGGATTTCGGAGATGGTACGCACAGTCAATATTCCAATTATGTTAATCGCGTGAACCATATATTTACCAAATCCGGAAACTTCAGGGTGAAACTGATACTTTCAACCATTATTGGCGGAAAACAGCTTACTGATACGGCTAAAATGAATATTAATGTTAACCCCACACCGTTGCCCGATTTTATTTTTGCCACTGTTTGTCATGAGCAAACTGCCGGGTTTACAAATATGACTTCAGGAAATGGAACAAAAATCATCAACTATCTCTGGACTTTTGATGAACCATCATCAAACCCCAAGGATACTTCAAGTATGAAGAATCCTGTTCATTTATATGATGCACCCGGAACCTATGATGTAAAACTGAAGGTAACAAATTCGTTAGGTTGTACTGATTCAATTCAAAAACCGCTGAAAGTGCTTGGATTACCCGAAGCTAATTTCAGCTCATCAGTGTCATGCGCTGGTGATAATACTTTTTTTACTGATTTATCGACTGCATCTGTTGCCCCACTTGCGAAATGGGAATGGACTTTTAAAGATGAAAAGGGTGTTGCCGGTAAGGCAAATGTTCAAAACCCTGAATTCGTTTTTGTTGATGCAGGTAGCTACATTGCAAACTTAAAAGTGATAGATGTGAATGGTTGTTTCGATACCATCAACCAAAATATCTCTACATGGGTAGTTCCCAAAAGTATTTTTACCTATACTGAAAATTTTAAAACAGTTCAGGGCCAACTGCAGTTTGTCAACAATTCCGAAGATGCCGTTAAATATTATTGGAATTTCAGCAACGGAACTGATTCCTATCTGGTAAATCCTTCTACTTATTATGAAAATGAAGGCACCTATGATATTTCATTAATAAGCTGGAATGATAAGAACTGTTCGGATACACTTAGTATGAAATATGATTTTTTGGTAAAAGGATTGTTTATCCCTAATGCATTTTCGCCAAACAATACGAAAACGGAAGTTCGGTTATTAAAACCTGTAGGCATTAACCTGAGTGAATATCGTTTTGAGGTTTACGACAGGTGGGGCAATTTACTATGGTGGACAATTGAACTTGATCCTGAAGGCCGGCCAGTTGAAGGATGGGATGGTACATATAAAGGTAATTTGATGCCTGAAGGCGCCTATACCTGGAAAGCATTTGCCGTGTTTAAGGATGGATCAATCTGGGATGCTCAAAATGCAGGGAATAATGATAATTTGCCTAAATACAAATTTGGAACATCAACAATGATAAATTAAGCGGATACTTATGCTAAACCCCAGTTCAGTAATAGAAAATGCTGAACCGGCAAAGAACTTGTAATCAATTGACAAACATGTGGGTGCAGCGATTTATAATCGCTGATTTCTATAATCGCTGATAAAAATGGCGAATAAAATTCGCCACACCCGATTTCTAAACAGATATTTTCCATTTAAAAAAGATTTAGAACAGGCTTTTTCTCTTTCCGCCTCCAAGCAATCCTCCCAAAAGGCCACGAACAAGAGCACGGCCTATCTGGCTGCCAATTTGAGAAGTAACCGATCGTCCGACCGATTTACTCAGGCTCCCCAATACACTCGAATTTGCTGTTCTGGCTCTTTCTTTTTCCTCCCTGGCAGCAATTTTTGCACGTTCAGCTTCTTCTTTAAACATGGCTTTACGAACTTTCTCTTCCTGGACCTGTTGCAACTGATCGCTGATACGTGCCTGTAGAATCTCGAAAGCTGATTCCCTGTCAATTTCTTTTTCATAAACACCTGCTACCAATGATCGACGCATCAACATCGATCGTTCTTCCGGAGTAATTGGGCCTATCTGAGCCTGGGGAGGAAGCATCATGGCTTTTTCAACCATTCCGGGAATTCCTTTCTCGTCGAGGAATGAAACCAGCGCTTCGCCAACTCCAAGTTCGGAAATTACTTTTTCAACATCCAAAGCAGGGTTTGCCCTGAATGTTTCGGCAGCGGTTTTAACAGCTTTCTGATCGCGGGGTGTAAATGCACGCAACGCATGCTGGATTTTATTTCCAAGTTGGCCTAAAATAGTGTCCGGAATATCAATCGGGTTTTGAGTTATAAAATAAATTCCTACACCTTTTGACCTTATAAGACGGACAACCTGCTCAATTTTTTCAACAACCACTCTTGGTGCATCTGTAAACAGGAGGTGAGCTTCGTCAAAAAAGAAAACCAGTTTTGGTTTATCCATATCTCCTACCTCAGGCAAACGCTCAAACAATTCTGACATCAGGTAAAGTAGTAATGTAGAGTAAGTCCGGGGCGACATCATCAGTTTATCAGCAGCCAAAATATTGATCATTCCCTTTCCATTTGTATCGGTCTGAATAAAGTCAAAAATATCAATTGCAGGTTCACTGAAAAATTTATCTGCGTTTTGTTCCTCAAGAGCAATAAGTTCACGTTGTATTGCCCCAATACTGGCAGCAGAAATGTTCCCGTACGCAGTAGTGAATTGTTCACGGTTATTGCCGACATATTCGCACATCTTCTGCAGATCTTTTAAATCGAGCAATAATAATTTATTGTCGTCGGCAATTCTGAAAACAAGGGTAAGCACGCTTTCCTGGATGTCATTCAGGTTCATAAGACGACCCAATAACAAAGGTCCCATTTCCGATATGGTGGTGCGTAACGGATGCCCCTGTTCACCAAAAAGATCCCAAAAGGTAACAGGGAATGAAGAGTTCGTAAATCCTTCTAGTTGCATTTTAGCTACCCTGTCGGCAACACGTTGATTGCCTTCACCGGATTTACTGACACCTGAAAGATCGCCTTTTATATCAGATACAAATACAGGCACACCAATAGAGCTGAATGCTTCAGCCATTACCTGCAGCGAAACTGTTTTTCCTGTACCTGTTGCACCTGCAATTAAACCATGACGATTTGCCATCCGCGGAGTCAGAAATAATTCGATTCCCGACTTAGCTATAAGTAATTTACCATCTGAATTGATCATTGTATAATATTATTTTCTGATTGGAATTGAGTTAATACAAATATAAAGAAACTTTTAAAGCCTGATATCTATAAATTAAAAATCATGCTGACCAAAAGGAAAGCATGATTTTCGAAAATCAGATTTTAGTATTCCAGGAGTTCTTTTGCCGCTGTGTAAATGCGATCCTGGTCGGGAAGTATAGCTTTTTCGAGAATACGGTTAAATCCTACAGGGGTGAAGGTTGAGCCAACCCTACGAACAGGTGCATCAAGGAATTCAAATCCTTCGCTGGAGATCATCGCTGCAATTTCACCACCAAAACCGCCAAAAACTTTGTCTTCATGAACTACCAATGCTCTTCCTGTTTTCTTCAAACTATTAAGTATAGCTTCCTTATCAAGAGGTATTAATGAACGGAGATCAATAACTTCTATGCTTTTACCTGTTTCCAGGGAGATTTGGTTTGCAACAGCGATACACATATGTGTTGTGTTACCATAGGTGAAAATGCTCAAATCTTCACCCTCAATTCTGGTTCGGGCTTTACCGAATGGAACTTCAAATTCTTCGGGAACTATGGTCTCTGCAATCGGATCGTTATACAGGGCTTTTGGTTCGAGGAAAAGGGTAGGACCCCTGGAACGCATAGATGTACGAAGTAAACCCGCTGCATCATCAGCAAACGAGGGACAAACAATTCGTACACCAGGGATAGCAGCTAATGACCCTTCAATATTTTGTGAATGATATAAGCCTCCCCCTATATATCCGCCTGAGGCCAGGCGTATGGTAATATTGGGTGAAAATTTACCGTTACTTCGCCAATATTCATGAGACAGTTCAATATATTGTTCCATGGCCGGCCAGAAATAATCGGCAAACTCAGCTCCTTCGACAACAATCCTGATTTTATCATCATAACGGCTCATCCCGTTTGCAGTTCCCAGGATAAAGTCTTCGGCTATAGGGCCATTGAAAACGCGTGCGATACCAAATTCCTGTTGCATGCCTTTGGAGACATTAAAAATGCCCCCTTTGTCTTTATTTGCCACATCCTGACCCCAAAGAAAGGTATCCGGGTTAAGTCGGAATTCTTCTTTCAGCGTTTCGTTAAGTGCCTGTATTAATTTCAGGGATCGGCCTTCTTTTTGATCATGAATTCCTGTTGGAAATTTAACAGGCACAAAAGCTTCAGGTGTTACAAAATCAAATATTGAATCAGGATCGGGATCAGGCGAAATCAAAGCTTTACGATGAGCAACCATCATTTCTTTTTGTGCCTGGTCATCAATAACAGCTAATTCCTCTTCGGTAAACTTACCTGAATGCAACAGTATAATGCGGAACCTGTCGAGCGGATCGGCAGCCTTTGCACAGTGACGCTCATTTTCATCTCTGTACAGTTCGTGCCTGTCCGAATTGGAATGGGAGTGAATACGAACGCAACTGGCATGCACAATAACAGGTTCCTGTTTTTCAATGGCATGACGTTTTGCCATTTCCATAGCGTTCATTGATGAAAATATATTCTTTCCATCACAGTGGATAATTCTCAGGTTTTTGAAACCCTTGAAGTTGTCGGCTGCAAATGCATTCGCTGATTGATCCCTCTGGGGAACCGAGATTCCGTAACGGTTATCCTGAAATACAAAAATAACCGGTAATTTCTCGTTGCTGGCTCCGTTAATAGCTTCATAAACATAGCCTTCGGATGTTGACGATTCGCCCTGAGAACTGATAGCAACGCCTTTTCCGCCATACTTTTTTATAGCACGTGCAACCCCGACTGCATGCAGTGTATGGTTACCGGTAGCGGATGAAACATTATGGATATTCCATTCAGGTTTGGCAAAGTGATTCGACATATGCCGGCCACCACCTGCAACATCAGTCGCTTTAGAAATGCCGTTAAGGATAATTTCTTCAGCAGTAAGACCTGCTGAAAGAGCAGTCTGCATATCACGATAATATGGAAACAAATGATCCGTTTCGCGATCAAAAACCTGTCCTATAGCAAGTTGTATTCCGTCGTGGCCGGCGTAAGGTGCATGATATGACCATCCAAGTGCTTGTTTTAAATAATTTGGTGCCCGCTCATCAAGTTTGCGCCCCAAAACTAAAAGATAGTACCATTTCTGTAATGTCTCCTTATCAACAGTATCTAACTTATATTCTTTATGCTTTTCCATTCGTTTTCCTTAATAATTTCTTAAAGTTAAACAAAAATAACGACTTAAATTCAATTTTGTTCGTAACCGGCAATATATTTGCAATAAAACCAGTAATCGCTTTTTATCCCCTGATAATAATATATGTTCCGTCATCGCGAAGCCTGATTATGGTTGAAGGTTTCGATCGTGTAAAATAATCCTGTTTATATGTTACAATGTAATCAACTGATTGTTTAATCTCAATGGCAATCTGGCTGAAAACAACCGGTGTATCAAATCCTGAAATGTTAGCAGATGTTGAAACAATTGGTTTACCAAACCGTCTGATGAGTTCCGCGCAAAATTCGTCTTTTACAATACGTATTGCTATTGTTCCATCTGATGCAATTACATTGGCTGCAAGTTTTCGGGCATTGGAATAAATAATTGTAACAGGATTGGTAATGCTGGCAAGTAAATCATCTGTAATATCAGGAATTTTTTCAATATAAGTTGATAGTTTATCAATATGATCAATCAGGATGATCATACTTTTTGCTTCTGCCCGGCTTTTAATACGATAGATTTTTTCTACAGCCATAGTATTGGTAGCATCACAACCAATACCCCAGACTGTATCAGTAGGATATAGTATTGTACCTCCCTGTTCAAGTACTTTTAGCGATTTAACAATCTCATTTTCAAAATCCATATACTTTAAACAATTTAGCGTGGTTTTGGATTGGATTTTTCTAAACTTTTTTCAACAAACTTTTGTATACTCTCATAAGGTTGGAAGCAACATTAACTTCATCGAACCTGCTTGCATGTTCAAATCCTCTTTTAATCATTAATTTCTGTGTATTCTCATCGTTCAGAACAGTGGAGATGCATTTACTCAATTGTTCAACATCATAAGGATCGCAGTAAAGAGCTGCATCGCCTCCTGTTTCTGCAAAACAACTGCCTGTGCTTGTAATTACAGGAACTCCTGAATACAATGCTTCAAGAATTGGAATTCCAAATCCTTCCAAAACGGAAGGATATACAAAAAGTGATGCTGATTGGTATAAGGCAGGCAGATCGGATGTTTCAATATTATGTATGAAGATAATACGCTCTCTGGCAGGATTATGCTTCAGGTACTCCTTTATCTCAGAGAGGTAAGCCGTGGATTTACCTGCAATTACGAGTGGAATGTTGCAGTTTGCATTCAGGAACGCCTTTATTAAAGTAAGTGCATTCTTACGCTTTTCAATGGTGCCCAGATACAGTATATACGATCCTGGAAGTCCATACTTTTTCCTGGTTTCTTCTTTAACAGCATCAGATACAGGTACCCGGAAAACCGGATCACAGGTCTGGTAAACAACTTCTATTTTTTGAGGATCGGTGCTAAAGAATGAGACTATGTCAGCTTTGGTTGCTTTGCTGGTGGCAATAACTTTATCTGCAACCCTGCAGGCATGACGAAATTTTAGAAAGTAAATCTTCCTGTCAATAAATGGATAATATTCGGGAAACCGCAGAAAAATAAGGTCGTGAATAGTAACTACGGATTTTATACCTGTCCTTTTTATGCTCCACGGAAGTTCGTTACTGAGCCCGTGATAGATATCAAGTTTGCGATGATTTAAAAGATGAATTCCCCAAGAACGCCAAAGAGAAGGGAATGAAGAAATTAAACCTGATTCGGGTTCTACTATAGATTGATTGCCTGATGGTTGAAATAGTTCCTGGTTATTTGTTGCGGCAAACAAGTAATACTTATTTTCAGGGTAGAAATGCGACAATATTCTGAGAGTGCTCCGGCTGTAATTGCCGAGCCCGCTTCGGTTAAATAGCGCACGTTTAGCGTCAAATCCTATATTCATGAATGCTTGTAGTGAAATTTCTTGTAATGCATCTTAAAAAGAAACGTCATATTCCCTTAATGCGTCATTTAGCGATGTTTTGAGATCAGTAGATGGTTTTCGCTGGCCGATGATCAATGCACAACTTACCTGGTAATCACCTGCAGGATATTTTTTCGTGTATGAACCCGGAATAACTACTGAACGGGGAGGCACATATCCTTTATATTCAACCGGTTGACTTCCTGTTACATCAATAATACGGGTGCTTTGCGTAATAACTACATTTGCCCCTAGTACGGCTTCAGTTGCTATGCGGGCACCTTCAACCACAATGCATCTTGAACCGATAAAACAGTTATCTTCGATTATAACCGGAGCAGCCTGAACGGGCTCGAGCACACCTCCGATTCCTACACCGCCACTCAGATGTACGTTTGATCCGATTTGTGCACAACTACCTACAGTTGCCCATGTATCAACCATGGTTCCGCCCCCAACCCATGCGCCGATGTTCACGTACGAAGGCATCATTATCACTCCCGGCGACAGGTAAGCGCCGTAACGGGCAACAGCATGTGGCACAACGCGAACACCGAGTTCTTTATAGTTATGTTTGAGCGGAATTTTATCATGAAACTCCAGGGGGCCGGCTTCCATTACTTCCATTTGCATCAGAGGGAAGTACATAATTACAGCTTTTTTTATCCATTCGTTAACTTTCCACTCATTGCCAACCGGTTCGGCAACACGAACTTCGCCTTTATCCAGGAGTTCAACAATCTGGAATACAGTATTTTTTGTTTCTTCTGATTTTAGGAGCGAACGATCGTCCCAGGCTTTTTCTATAATTGATTTTAAACGGTCCATGCATATAATTTTACCGTTCAAAATTAAGGATTTTAAAGGGAAGAGCAGGTAATAATTCTGATATTTGCAGCTATTAGGACTGAAATGACTGATTTATTGAGATTTTGGAATTAAATTCTTTATACTTTTGCCGAAAATTTAAACTTGGGCAGAGTATTAGCAATAGATTATGGACAGAAACGTGTAGGGCTTGCAGTTACTGATGAACTCAGGATGATTGCAGGTGCACTTGCTTCGGTACATTCTAAAGATGTCATTACATTTCTGAAAGAGTACGTTTCAAAAGAAAATGTTGATTGTTTTGTTGTCGGATATTCACTTACAATGCAAAACCGACTTTCGGAGTCAGCCCGCTTTATAGAACCGTTTGTTAAGCATTTGCAGCGAACATTTCCTGGTATTCCTGTAGAAAGAATAGATGAACGGTTTACATCAAAAATAGCAACTGCAGCAATACTTGAATCAGGTGCTAAAAAGAAGGATCGTCAGAATAAAGCACTGGTGGATAAAGTAAGCGCGGTCATTATCCTGCAATCATATATGGAAATGAAAGCCATGCAGCGATGAACCATTGTCTTGTAAATGTGTTTATTTCTGGAATGGAGAAGTGTAAATTCCGGAATTCAGGTTTTTGATTGTGGATCAAATACATAACCTTTTGATTCTCAATTCTAACTCATAACTCATAACTCATAACTCATAACTCATAACTCAACAATGATTCTCCCTGTAGTAGCATATGGACACCCTAATTTACGTAAAAAATCAGTTGAAATTACTCCTGAGTATCCCGGATTGCAACAGCTTATTGAGGATATGTGGGAAACCATGTATTATTCAGTAGGAGTGGGGCTTGCAGCTCCGCAGATCAATAAACAGATCAGGCTTTTTGTGATTGACGCTACGCCCTACGAAAAAGAAACTCCTGAAACCAAGGATTTTAAAAAAGCGTTTATCAATCCTAAAGTAGTAGAGGAAAAAGGTGAAGAATGGGCTTTCAGCGAAGGCTGCCTGAGTATTCCTGATATTCATGAAGATGTGCTACGTAAATCGGATGTACGTTTAACCTATTATGATGAGCAGTTCAACCTGCATGACGAATGGTTCACAGGTATCCTGGCAAGGATCATCCAACATGAATACGATCATCTGGAAGGCATTTTATTTGTAGATAAAATTCATCCGCTGCGCAAAGTAATGATTAAGCGCAAATTGCAGGAGATTTCGAAAGGTATAACAGATGCAAAATACAAAATGATTTTTCCTCCAAAAAAACGTTTATCCTAAACCGGATTCAATTATCGATTATATCAATAAATGCGATACCCATTATTATTCATTTCCGTTATTATTACAGTGTCTTTATCATCTTGTTCGTCCCCACGTGATGAAATGTCAGGTAAAATATCTGAAATGGAATCAAAGATAAATGCTTCCCAAAGGATTGATTCCATTCTGTTACGGATTTATTGAGTGCTTACAAGAATTTTAGTTCAAAATACCCTGACGACAGTCTGTCGCCTGAATACCTTTACACAGCAGCCAGATTGGCCATTGGGTTAAACCGGGGAGATCAGGCTGTAACTATGTATGAATCTGTAATTCATACTTATACGCGATATAAAAAAATCCCTGAATGCTATTTTATGGAAGCATACGCCTTTGAAAATACTCTGGGAAATATAGGAAAAGCTGAGGAATTATATAAAGAATTTCTAGCCAAATATCCTGATCATGAATTAGCTAATGATGCCAGGACAGCCATTAATTTTTTAGGAAAATCACCTGAAGAAATTGTCAGCGAATTTGATAAGATGAATGCCGACTCTGTGAAATAGTGAAAATATCAACGGCTGACAGAAACAAAGGAATAGACCTTATTTGATATAAATCCCGAGGATTAGTTTCCACATCAAACTTCCGATATACAAAATTTTCCACTTAATCTTTCTTCGAAAAGTCCTCGGTCAACATAGTTTTCAGCCCCGAGGCTTTAATATCCAGCGAAAGTTCGCCATTGCGGCAGTATGAGATACGGCCCGTCTGCTCAGATACAATAATTGCAATTGAGTCGTTTTTTTCAGTAATCCCGATTGCTGCCCGGTGGCGTAACCCAAACTCAGTTGGCAAATCCATTTTGGCCGAAACAGGAAGAATACAACGAGCTGTTTTGATTCTATTCTCATTGATAATTACAGCGCCATCATGCATAGGATTGTTTTTATAAAAAATACTTTCGATCAGCTGATCGGAGATGATGGCATCAACAGCTAAACCGGTTTCTTTAAACTCTGACAAATCGTTTTCTCGTCCAATCACAATCAAAGCGCCGGTAAGCGAATGCGACATCCGATGACAAGCCTGTACAACAGGATCAATGTCAGCAAGGTGACTGTTTTCAACTTGAAGTTTTGAGAATAATGCCCTGAACCTGTTAAGGGTTATAAATCCCGGAGAGCCTACAGCGAGCAGAAATTTTCGGATTTCAGGCTGAAATACAACTATAAATGCGATAAAACCAACTGATAAGAAAGCTCCCAACAAATCACTGAGCAAATCCATCTGCAGCGATTTCACTATGCGCCATAAAACGAAAATGGATAAAATTCCAAGGAAAATATTAACGGCTGCTGTGCCTTTAAGCAATTGATAAAGAAAAAACAACAGTAATGCCACCAGAAATACATCTATTACATCGAGTATCCGGATATGCAGAAAAAGAGGTATAAGTGAAGTAATCATTTCTGTTTAACAGTGTAAAGTGCAAATATACTTATTCCGAAGCATTCATGTATGTTTTGAAAAGTTTTATCATTTGAATGGCCTCTTTTACATCGTGAACACGTAATATGTCAGCGCCATTCAATAAGGCA
>JBBQGD010000076.1:0-15198 GCA_038322655.1 Bacteroidales bacterium
AATATTGTTTCTCATTTTCAAATTGACACAACGAAATTAACCGATTTCCCTTATGATTATCAGGTGGCGATATTAACTGGCACAAATCAAAAAGGGAAACGCGTAATAATCATTGACTCAGACAATAATAATGATTTTAGTGGTGAAAAAATTCTGGAATATGAGTTCCCATTAAGTATAGAAGAACAGAAAAAAATTGGTGACTCATTACCAACGGTTTTGACAAACTATGAATATTATTTTAATGGTATAGTTGAAGAAAAATCGATTAATTTAAAGCCAAGTCCATATAAAGGATCTATGGGATTGAATTATAATACCCATAACGAAATTGAAAAAAAATATGACCTTTTAATTAGTGTTCCGGAGTTCAGAAAAGGAGAAATAGTAATTGATAAGATAAAATATGAAGTGTTTGCATCCAATGGATTCACAAGTCCGTTTTATTCAAATAAAGAAGCTTCAATATTTTTTTTAAGCAGTAACGAGAAAGAACCATCTGGATTAGATGGAGACATGCTTTTTCATATAGGCGATACTATAAACTTAAAACAGCAGGATTATTTGCTTGATGCTATTTCATTATGGGGTGACACAATAAAATTAAAATATATTGGTAAAAATACTCATCCTGGTGGAATAATAGAAGGGGCGTTCATCCCCAATTTTAATGCAAAAAGACTGGACAATTCTGTGTT
Source organism: Bacteroidales bacterium (assembly GCA_038322655.1). Classification (GTDB taxonomy): domain Bacteria; phylum Bacteroidota; class Bacteroidia; order Bacteroidales; family UBA4417; genus UBA4417. Next base: position 699 of record JBBQGD010000076.1, read on the forward strand.
TAGCTTAGAACAATATCCTGGCAAATACATCCTGTTTGATTTTTGGGGTACTTGGTGTAATCCATGTATAGCCTCAATCCCAGAGCTAAAATAATTAAATTCAGAATTTAAAGATAAAAACTTTATTCTAGTAAGTGTTGCCTATGACAAGGATGCTCAAAAGGTACTTGATTTCACAAAAAAAGAACAAATGAATTGGGAACATGTGTTTGTAAACCAAACACAAGCAGACAAGAACTCCCTGGTTGAGAAATTAAAAGTAATGAGCTTTCCAACTACAATACTAATTGCTCCTGATGGGAAAATAATTGCACGAGATAAATCAATGAATGAAATAAAAGAGATATTGAAAAACGCTCTTTAACAAAGAACTAATGCAAAAAATGGCGTGCAAAATACATAATTGGGAGTTTCGTCGCCCTGCCTGTTTTGACTGGATTGGTTGACAAGAACGAAGCATGCAAACAAATGATTTTCCGTGCTTTACCGCCTTTTTATTTCCCTGTCACTGCAGGATCAATATTATCAACCTGTTGTTTAGCATATTGAAGCACTTCGGAATTTACGTAAGAAAGCTCAATTCCGGCCTGTAAAAACATTTCCTCCGACTCTGACCCTGAATGGTATTTAAATTCACAAACCACACGTTCAATTCCGCAATTGATAATAAGCATAGCGCATGTCCGGCAGGGAGTCATGCGGCAATACAAAGTGCTTCCCTGTAAAGAGATTCCAAGCCTGGCAGCCTGGCAAATTGCATTTTGTTCGGCATGAACCGTGCGAACACAATGGTTGGTTACCTTTCCATCTTCATGGGTTACCTGTTTAAACAAATGCCCGACTTCATCGCAATGCGGTAAACCAATAGGCGAACCAACATAGCCGGTAACCAATATTTGTTTATTACGTGCAATTACGCATCCGCTTCGTCCGCGATCGCAGGTGGCACGCTTGGCAATAGTGCGCGCAACTTCCATAAAATATTCGTCCCAGGTAGGTCGTACGTAAGGTGTTTCGTTATTTTCCATTTTATATCAATCCTTTCTTAACGCAACTATCAAAATTAATGTAAATCCTTCTATTTTCCTTTTTTTTAATCACCGAATCACCGAATCACCTAATCACCGAATCGCCAAATCGCCGAATTGTCACATCGTCAAATTGCCGAATCGTCAAATTATTTCTTTTCTTTGAAAATAGCCACTTTCATCTCACCCCCTGATTTAACAAATCCCCTGAACATTCCAGTTGTGTTGAAAGGCATGGCAACGTTGCCTTTATTATCCACTGCAATAATTCCGCCGTCACCTCCCAGGTTTTTGAGTTTAACCATAATTACTTCATTGGCAGCGTTCTTCAGTGAAAGACCTTTGTATTTCATCAATGCGGAAATATCGTAGGCCACCACATTCCGTATAAAAAACTCCCCATGTCCTGTGGCTGATACCGCACAGGTTTTGTTATCAGCGTAAGTTCCGGCACCAATAACAGGAGAATCGCCGATACGCCCGTACTTTTTAAGCATCATTCCGCCGGTTGAAGTTGCAGCTGCAAGATTTCCATATACGTCGAGAGCTACACAACCCACAGTTCCATGTTTTTTATCCAGGGCATCTATTGAATCAGCTTTGGCTTTAGCTTTCAGATAGGCATTCCAACGTGATTGGGTGAAAAAATAATCAGGCGAAACCAGTACCAAACCCTGCTCAGCGGCAAATGTTTCGGCTCCTTTGCCGGCAAGCATTACATGATCCGATTTTTCCATCACCGCCCTGGCAGCAGTAATTGGATTCCTGATGGTGGTAACCTCAGCTACGGCACCGGCTAAGCCGGTTTTGCCATCCATTATGGCTGCATCCATCTCATTTTTCCCTTCAGCGTTAAACACTGCACCTTTTCCTGCATTAAAAAGCGGGCAGTCTTCCATCATCCTTACGCAGGATTCAACTGCATCAAGGCTAGTTCCGCCAACTTTCAGAATGGAATCGCCATGCCTGAGAACCTCGGTAAGTTTGGCTTCGAACTGGGAAGCTTTTTCCGCTGACAGATTAGTCGGGGTAATATTACCTGCTCCTCCATGAATAACTAGCGTGTACCTGCCCGTATTTTGTGAATAGGAGGAAGAAAGGATGAACAGGAAAAAAATAATAATGGATGTGAATTTTGTTTTCATGGTGAAAGTTTTATTAACGGGTTTGTTCAGGCATCTTAACCTACAAGGATTTTAAACCTTTAAAGGTTTTTCTGCTGAAATATAATTAATGGTTTTCTTCAATTCTAATGAAACGCATTTGTCACAACTTCCCTAATATTGATAATCCCCAGTAAGTCTGAAGCAAATATTACAATCACAACTATCACGACCCATCGAACAAAATTAGCACCCCATGATACTGCAAACCGGGAAGCAATGTAAGCACCGATAATGTTTCCGATGGCATGAACTAATCCATAATCCCATCTTACCTGGTCATTCAGAATAAAAACCACAAGAGCTAATGGCGTGTAAAGCAGTACAATCCACACTTTTATAGCATTGGCTTTCACCAGGTCGTAGCCGGCGCCTAAAACCACACCTGCAAGAATAAAATATCCGACTCCCACCTGGACAAAGCCTCCATAAACACCGATAGCGAAAAATATTACTACCTGTATCCACGAAACCGGTTTTTCCATCAGCGCTTCAGTTCCTTTGAGCCATTGTGAAGGCTTGGTAAGGATAAAATACATCATAACTATCAACACCACACCAATAGCTTTACGGAATATTGCTTCGTTAATATCTGATGCAATCTGAGCGCCAACTATTGCGCCTATCATGGTAGGAATAGCCAGTTTATTGGCTTTTTTAAAATCAAGTACTTTCTTTCGCCGGAATTCCGTTACAGAAGTCATATTCTGCAGAATTACGGCTACCCTGTTTGTTCCGTTTGCAATGCCGGCCGGCAGGCCAAGGAACATAAAAACAGAAAGGGAGATAATGGTGCCTCCGCCTGCCAACGTATTGATAAACCCTACAAATACACCTGAAACAATGAGTGCTAAAACCACAAGCCAAGTCATACCATTTATTTATTTAATCAGAAGCAAATGTAAGAAGAGTTGCCTAGGTGATGAAAAAGATTTTATGAAATGCCACTTTGTTTATTGCTCAAGAACCTTGAATTTGAGGACACTATTCCGGGTCTAGGTTTTTTAGCCTGCTATGCCTCATTCCATAAGCAAAATACAATACCAGCCCAATCACCAGCCAGATCAGGAATCGCATCCAATTGGTGATTCCAAGTTCACTCATCAGGTAAAGATTGGTTAACAATCCCAATACCGGAATCAAGGACCATTGCCTGATTACTGCAAATGTAGTTGTAATAATTGCCACAATGATAAAGACATACATAGGTAACTGATTATGAAATCCTTTCGACATATGGTTACTCCCATCGAATATCCCACTTATAAAATGCGGATTCGAATACCATATAATTGTCATTATGACGGTCCAGATTGGAATCAAAAACCAGCGACTATTTGCATATGGAACATTAAACCCTTTTTTATTGACGTCGTTGTTTCCCCTGGGATGCAGAATAAGTACTCCCCCCGATACGAGAATAAATGCGAACAAAGTACCAATGCTTGTGAGGTCGGTGACTTCGGTCAGATTAAGGAACAAAGCCGGAATGGCAACCAGGAAACCTGTAACGATGGTGGCGAACGCAGGTGTTCTGTATTTTTTATGAAGGCGCGCGAAGCGAGGAGGTAAAAGACCGTCGCGGCTCATGCTCATCCAAATACGAGGTTGCCCGACCTGGAAAACAAGCAATACTCCGGCCATTGCAATAACAGCTCCCAACGCTATAATACCAGAAAGCTTAGTAAGATGCAACTTTTCGAATGCAAAGGCCAGCGGATCTGAAACTGCGAGCTGACTGTAATTAACCATACCTGTAAGCACAAGGCTTATAGCTACATACAACACGGTTGTAATAACCAAAGCATAAATCATGGATCTGGGTAAATCACGGCGAGGGTTACGGCACTCTTCAGCAGTTGTAGAGATGGCGTCGAAGCCGATATATGCAAAGAAAACACCTGAGACTCCTTTCAAAACTCCACCTATCCCATTTGGTGCAAACGGACTCCAGTTTTTGGGATCAATATAAAATGAACCAACAGCAATAACCAGCATCAGTATCCCGATTTTGATCAGAACCATTATGTTCCCAGCCATCTTGGTTTCGTAAATTCCTTTATAAACCAACCAGGTAATGAAGACTACAATTCCGAGGGCAGGGACATCGGCAATTAACCTGATATTCCCAAAATGCGGTGCCGAAACCCATGCCAGGTATGCTTCCCGCAGGTTCGAATCAAGTCCTGCAACAGTAATACCTGACTGAAGTTGCTCTGTAGCTATTTTAAAACCTTTAGCAGCACTCAGGTAATCAATGGCCAGGAATTCCGGAATATGTATATGAAGCCCGCTTAACAACCCGACAAAATAGCCCGACCATGAAATGGCCACGGCAATATTTCCTATTGCATATTCCATAATCAAGTCCCAGCCGATTATCCAGGCTATCAGTTCTCCAAAACTTGCATAAGCGTAAGTATAGGCGCTCCCACTGATGGGAATGGCCGAAGCAAATTCAGCATAACACATGGCCGATAAACCGCAGGCTATAGCTGTAAAAACAAATAACAGCGACACGGCTGGACCACCGCTGGCAGCAGCGGTACCTATGGTGCTGAAAATTCCGGCACCAATAATGGCAGCAATTCCCATAGCCGTGAGATCACGCACTCCCAGGCGGCGTTTCATAAGATCAGGATTTCCTTCGTCGGCATGACTAAGGATCATTTCTATTGACTTTTTCCTGAAAAGATTTTGCATAGCTAAGAATTTCCGTGGTAAATGTAAGGAATAGTATTAAAAACTTCCCTTCCAAAATTAATTTATCGGAAGAAAATTTGTTGATAAACAGTAATCGATTTTTTTGCTTCTTTATGAAATCTTCCTTGAAATCAGAGTTGTAAAAAATTAAACCTGGCAGGTTTTTCTGCTCTGGCTGGTTCAATTCTCTTAAAGACTAATGAATCAGCAAACGAAAAATTGACTTTTATTTATTAATGAATATTCGTTTTTACCCTGAATTCCATGCCTTCATGCAATCATTGCAAAAAAAAGCGCCATAAAAAACGACGCTTATTAATTTGAAGTTGAGTAGTTTTTTAAAAAGGACTCATTGTAATTTCAAGCCCGCTTTCCATTAGCAAACTCATCGGTAAATCTGGTAAAGTCCCGTTCAGATTACCATAAACTGTTATAATGAAAGGTTTCTTAACTGCTGAAGTGAGATCAACATCATTTATTTTAAAATCAATAAAATTATCGGAAGGATTAATTATTCCTGAAGTAGCTATATCAACTGGTGTGCCGCCCTCAGGAGTTAATGTAATACGTGCGGAATTTAACCAGTTTAGCTTAGCAGTTAAGGGCGATACTACTGAAAGCTTCATTTTATAAAAGCTGACACGTTTCACCAATCCGTTGTTTGCACCAATAATACTGTCAATGTTTATAGAGAATGATTGCGAATACAACTCCATTTCAGTTTTCAGGAACGATAATGAATCTACTGTATAATTCATATCGGGCAAATCATATTTAACTTTAAAAGTTGTTGCCTCTTTCAATTTTGCACATGAAGGCAAAAGAAAGATTGATGTTCCTGCAATAAATAAGAGCAGAAAGGTAATTCTTGATGATTTTGGGTACATAATAATTTCAGGTATGTATATCGAGAATTTCTTTGCAGTGGCTTACTGTTAGTTTTATAGCTGTTTAACGCTTATATAACCATCATGTTGTATAGGAAAGTACCCTAATCAAAAATAGCCTTCATTTAATTAATATTTTTTGATCAAAACTCTTGGAATAGAATTTATGGAAACGAAAAACCTGGCTGATTTTTAAAACCAGCCAGGTTGAACATATTAATTGTGAAGTGAAAAACTCAAATAATAGAAGTTACATGCTGCATGGTCAGTTTTATTTTGCCATTAACAAATTCACGGCTTTAATAATTCCATCCAGATCTATTCCACACTCATGATGTAGCTCTTGGAGTGTTCCATGTTCCACAAAGCGGTCCGGAATTCCAAGCCGGTGAATTTCAGCATTGTGAAACTCATTATCATTTGCAAATTCTACTACTGCACTTCCTAATCCACCTATAATTGATCCATCTTCCAGGGTAATAACTTTTTTATGTTGTTTAAAAACTTTAAGTAATAATTCTTCGTCAATAGGTTTTAGGAAACGGATATCGTATAATGCTACATCAATTCCTTTTCCGGCAAGTTGATTGCAAGCTTCCAACGCAACATTACCAGGATGTCCGATCGAAATAATAGCCAGGTCTTTCCCGCTGCGTATGAGACGGCCTTTGCCTACTGGCAAGGCAACAAAAGGTGTTTTCCAGTCTTGCATTACCCCTCTTCCGCGAGGATAGCGGATAGCAAACGGACCCATTCCTTCCAGTTGGGCTGTATACATCATATTCCGCAGCTCTTCTTCATTCATCGGGGAACAAATCGTTATCCGGGGTATAGCTCTTAAATAAGCAAGGTCGTAAACCCCATGATGCGTGGGGCCATCTTCGCCAACCAGCCCGCCACGATCGAGGCAGAATACTACATGAAGGTTCTGCAATGCTACATCATGTATCAACTGGTCGTAAGCCCGCTGCATGAAACTTGAGTAAATATTACAAAAAGGGATTAATCCGTTTGCAGCCATCCCTGCTGAAAAAGTAACGGCATGCTGTTCAGCTATACCGACATCAAAAGCCCGGTCAGGCATTTTGGCCATCATCAGGTTAAGAGAGCATCCTGTAGGCATTGCAGGAGTTACGCCTACAATTTTTTCGTTCATTTCAGCCAGCTCTATAATAGTTTTCCCGAAAACAACCTGGTATTTCGGGGGCTGGTTTTTACACGCTGTTTCTTTTAGCTCACCGGTTTCCATATCGAAAATTCCGGGCGCATGGTACAAGGTCTGATCGCGTTCGGCCTTTTCGTAACCTTTGCCTTTTACGGTAACTACATGAAGAAGTTTAGGTCCCGGGATGTTTTGTAAGTCACGCATGAGGTGAACAAGTTTCACAACATCATGCCCGTCGACGGGCCCGAAATACCTGAACCCAAAGGCTTCGAAAAGATTACTTTCCTTTAGGAGCGAAGCTTTAACAGCATTACCTATTTGCTTTACAACAGCTCTGGAGTTAGCTCCATAGTTTGTTTTTCCTCCCATCAGCCACCAAACTTTATCCTTAAGTTTATTGTAAGCCCGGGAAGTGGTGATTGCAGTTAAATACTTTGATAGCCCGCCAACATTTTTATCAATTGCTATTCCGTTATCGTTCAGTATCACAAGGAGATTGGCTTGTGAAACGCCTGCATTATTCAGGGCTTCCATTGCCAATCCTGCTGTCATTGAGCCATCACCAATTACTGCAATATGTTGCTGGTTATTTTTTCCAAGCAATCCCGAAGCTACAGCCATACCGAGTGCTGCTGAAATACTTGTGGAAGAGTGGCCTGTTCCAAATGCATCATATTTACTTTCGGTCATTCGGGGAAAGCCACTTATCCCATGGTAGGAGCGGTTAGTATAAAAAATATTTTTTCGCCCGGTAAGGATTTTATGCGCATAGGCCTGGTGACCAACATCCCAGATTAGTTTATCTTCAGGCGTATTGAAAGCATAGTGAATCGCAGTAGTGAGTTCAATTACACCCAGGCTGGCACCAAGATGGCCCGGGTTACGTGATATTACTTCGAGTATAAACTGACGGATATCCTTACACAACTGTGGGAGCTCTTCGATTGGGAGTTTGCGTAAGTCTTCAGGCGAATCGATATTTGATAATAATGTGCCCTGTGCGGGTGTCATAATCCGTAATTTGGAGTGTAAAAGTAAGGTTTTCCTGCATAAACGAAGACGCTAAATGCATATTATTGCATTTATATACTGTTAACAATAAAACGGGACATGTATTTCGGGCCTGTATTAAATATAAGTCCGTTTATTATAGAAATGGGCAAATGAAATTGATAATATCATATCATTTTCACTAAAAAGCTATTTTTCTGATCGAAAGAAAACAGGATTGAAAGTTAACATCAGCCATGCCCAGTTTTGAGTAAGTTCACGGTTGCCACCTTTGAGAGCCTGGAGTGTTTCGGTGCCAAACATCTGTGAGTAGCCTCCTGAAATACTCATCTCGGGCGAAAATGTATAGGTAATCATAATTCCTGCTTCGGTACCTAGCCCTGCATTCATAGTTGCGGCTGGGTTTCCCGGATATGATACATTTGCAGCTGCCTTGTAATAATGTAGCTGAAACTCAGAGGATAATTTATCTTTCTTATACGTAACAGGTATATACATATCAAGTAAGCCAACTCCCTTATGTGAGCTTCCGGCATAAAAATAATCCATCCAGCCATTGAACTTATGACCGGTACCTGAGGTAATTACAAATTCATGATCTTTATTGCCGGAATTAACCTGATCATTACCTGAAAGAAACTGGAATCCTGCCCCCAAACCGAATTTGCTTACTGCATAAACTGCATCAGCACCGGCATACCAGGCAGATTTCGGTACATTTTTGTCATTTTTGCCGGATTGATAGTACCCGGCTAGGTTAATTTTTAAATAGCCTTTTTTAAAGGTTAAGTATGGACCGAAAACCTGAATGTATTTGATTTCCTGTATAGGAATATTTTCGCCTGTAGTTGTATTGTATGGCATTCCAAAGTTGCCAAACAGAAAACTGACTGACACGTATTTAAATTCATGATGCGCCCATGCATATTGAACTGATTTAAAGTAGTTCAATGAATAAAAGTTGCCGGTGTCTTTTTCTGCGCTCTGATTATACGCGAACCCTAAATGCAACATCGAAGTTTCTGATTGTGTGTATTTTATCAGTAGTGCATCGCTGCTGCGTGACTGCTGCGTCCAGTCGGAAAAACCAAAAATACGCTGATCATCGTATGATATAGTCTGACGACCGGCTTTAACAGAGAATTTTGGTGTGATAAACAATTCACCCCAGGCCTGGTTAACCATAAGGCCATTCACATCCGATTTATTGCTGGTTTTAACATCTCCCCAAATACGGATATCCTGTATAGAGATCACAGAATTGAACTGTTTGGAGTAATATTTCAAATTCAGCCTTGTACGCTGCGAAATGGCAAATCCTGGCTTCACACCGTCATCAATCAGCGATTTGTATCCATGCCTGTATTCAGCTCTTGGGCGGATCTGGCCATTTAATTCAAAAGTTTGGGCAGCTGCTGTAACCGAAAGAATCAGGAATGTGAATAAAAGAGAATATATTGTTTTCATAAATCAGGTGATAAAATTTCTACAAATATACCGACATGAATTCACTAAGCGTCCTGTTTTAAGAAACAAAAAAAACCGGATTATCTCACAGGCAATCCGGTACCTATAAAATCATTGAAAAAGGTTATAGAAATCCTAACTCCAGCATCCCCAATTCACTGATCATATCACGATCCCATGGGGGCTCAAATGTTAATGTTATTTTCGCATCGGTTACACCCTCAACATTTTTAACCGCTTCGTGTACTTCTATGGGTAAGCTTTCGGCAACAGGACAATTGGGCGCTGTAAGTGTCATGGTAACATGGGCTACAAAATCATCATCAACAAGAATTGTGTAGATAAGGCCGAGGTCATAAATATTCACAGGAATCTCCGGATCATAAATAGTTTTAATAACCTGGACTATTCTTTCGGAGATCATATCTTTTTCTATTTGTTGCCTCATAATATAATGTGTTAATGTGATAATTAGCCAATGTGCTAATGCGATAATAAGTTAATTTGTTAGAGTAATAATGAATTGCTTTTGCAAAACTGAAAACACAGTAATATTTTGATAATTAACACATTATCGTATTAATACATTACCACATTTACGTATTCTTTTCCTTAATCTGGTATGCGAAAGCATACATTTTTATTTGTTTTACCATTGAAAGCAAACCGTTGCTTCGGGTTGGCGAAAGATGCTCTTTGAGTCCGAGTTTGTCGAGAAAAGTTGTCTCGGCTTCAACAATTTCATCAGGAGTGTGCCCTGAGAAAACACGGATAAGCAGGTAAGCTATACCTTTGGTAATAACCGCATCGCTGTCGGCTGTAAAATAAATGATTCCATCTTTGTATTCTGAACTAAGCCAAACCCTCGACTGGCAGCCGGAAATAAGGTTAGCATCAGTTTTCTGAGTTTCGTCAATCAAGGGAACGGAGCGTCCCATTTCAATAAGATAGTTATACTTGTCCATCCAGTCATCGAACTGGTTGAACTCCATGATCAACTGATCAATAGTTTCGTTAATCGTCATTTTTTATGTTGTGTTTTCATCGCAATTATGCGAAAAGAGTTTTCACAGTATGAATTGCATCAACCAGTTTATCAACTTCCTGACGGGTGTTGTAAAATGCCAATGATGCACGCAAGGTACCACTAATTCCTAAAATATCCATCAAAGGTTGAGTACAGTGACTCCCGGTGCGGACAGCAATTCCCAAATGATCGATAATAGTTCCTGCATCAAAAAAATGAATGCCTTCGATCAGAAATGAAACAATGGATGCTTTATGCTTTGAAGTACCTATAATTTTTATGCCTTCAATTGCCTGAAGCTTGTGTGTTGCATATTCCAGCAGATCATTTTCCTGTGATGTAATAAATTCCCAACCCAGGTTATTTATGTAATCAATGGCAGCCCCAAAACCCATAACGTCAGCTACATTAGGCGTTCCTGCTTCAAATTTATAAGGAATTTCGTTATAAGTCGTCTTTTCGAAAGTAACTTTGTCAATCATTTCGCCACCCAACTGGTATGGCTGCATATTTGTGAGCCATTTAGTCTTTCCGTACAATCCGCCAATTCCCATAGGACCATACATTTTGTGAGCCGAAAATGCATAAAAATCACAGTCCAGTTTCTGAACATCAACCGGGCCATGCGACAGGCCCTGGGCTCCGTCGACAAAAACGGGTACATTTTTACTATGTGCTATGGCTACAATTTCTGCAATAGGGTTAATAGTTCCCAATGCATTGGATATATGGCCAATGGCAACGATTTTTGTACGAGTATTCAGCAATAGCTCAAAAGCATTGAGATCCAGGTCGCCTTCGGGTGTTACAGGAATAACTTTGAGATGCGCACCTTTCCGTTCACAGGCCGATTGCCATGGTACTATGTTTGAATGATGCTCAAGAACTGATACGATAATTTCGTCGCCTGCATTCAGATATGTTTCGCAAAAGGACCAGGCTGCAAGGTTAATGGCTTCAGTAGCACCACGGGCAAAGATAATTTCATTTGAACTGCCTGCATTAACAAAGGCTGCCAGTTTTTTGCGCACATCTTCGAAGGCGCCGGTTGCCTGCTGGCTCAGATAATGAACTCCCCTATGTACATTGGCATTATCGTTCAGATAATAGTTACAGATGGCATCAATAACGGATCGTGGTTTTTGAGTTGTTGCCGCATTGTCAAAATAAACAAGTGGTTTGCCGTAAATGGAGCGCGACAGTATTGGGAAGTCGGCTCTGACCGATTGAATTTTATCTTCAGAAAGAATGCTCATCATTGTTGAGAATCAGATTTTTGTCATATCAATTTTGAACTCAACCTTATGCTGTTCCTGCGTACTGCAGTTCAATACACACTGTTCGCATTGCGAAAGCTCACCACGCAGACGTTTCTTAACCATATCATCCATACGCAAACGCAACTCGGGAATTGAGATCTTGTTGATAACATCGGCAGCAAAAGCGTACATCAACAAAATTTTGGCATTGGCTTCGCTTATTCCGCGTGAACGGATATAGAACAACGCTTCAGAATCAAGCTGACCAATTGTTGCTCCGTGGCTACATTTTACATCGTCGGCATAAATTTCGAGGAAAGGTTTTGTGTCGATGCTGGCTTTATCGGAAAGCAGAATGTTTTTATTTGTTTGAAAAGCATTTGTTTTCTGGGCATCGCGATGCACTTTAATGTGACCGTTAAAAACTCCGCTGGCATGATCATCGAGAACTCCCTTGAAAAGCTCCCTGCTTTCGCACTCTGGTGCAGCATGGTTTATAAAAACCTGGTTGTCAACATGCTGGTAGCGATCCATAAGATATAGACCTGATATGTCTGCATTACTGTGTGAACCGCTAAGGGTTACATGTGACAGATTCCTGATTAATCCTCCGTTCAGGCTTATGGCATTGGTTGACAAACTGCTGCCTTCGTCCTGATGAAAATACATAGAATTGATCAGCGTGGTGTGGTCATCCTTATTCTGAAGTTTGTAATGATCTAGTGATGAATTCCGTCCAATCTTCACTTCAGTGACCGAATTAATGAATGTTACATCATGATTGATAGAATCATCACACTGAACCAGTCGTAAGTGACTGTTTTCACCTAATACAACGAGGTTACGTGTATTGAGGAAAAGGTTTTGCTTAAAATCTGTGATGTTAACCATCTGAATATTCTGATCAACAGTAACATTATCAGGCACATAAATAAATATTCCGTCCTGCGACATGGCTGTATTCAAAGCAGTAAGACTTTCGGAACTGTCATCTGCATATTTGCCAAAGTGTTCATTTATGATTTCCGGATATTTACTGAATGCAGCAGCCAGGCTTCCGATAATCATACCATTCGGATATACCTGTATCAACTTTTTCCTGTCGGCATACCAGCCATTGAGTTGCGATACCAGTAATGTTTCGAAATGCGGAACATCGCATTTGAATATTTTGTCGATATCAAGATCCGTTGATGGCGGTTCAGGCAATGCATAATATTCATGGTTCAATGCCCGCGAAAGGTCAGTGCCGCGCCATTTTTCAAGAGCTGCATGAGGGAATCCCGTCTTGCTGAACAATTCAAATGCATTGGCACGCTTTTTTGCCACAAAAGGCGTATCATTTTGGGTGATTACCTGCTGTTTATCAGCAAAAACACCATTCAGATACTCTTTGAGGTCGTATATTGTCGGAACTAATCCTGCTTCCATAATTTTATTCTGTTTTTGAATTCCTATAATCAGGATTCATTTCTAATCCATTCATAGCCTTTTTCTTCCAGCAGTAAAGCAAGCTCTTTACCTCCCGATTTCACAATCCGGCCATCAAAAAGCACATGTACCACATCAGGAATTATGTACTCAAGCAAACGCTGGTAATGGGTAATTACAATGGTTGCATTATCCGGGCGGCGAAGTTTGTTTACTCCGGTAGCTACAATGCGCAAAGCATCTATGTCGAGACCTGAATCGGTTTCGTCAAGTATCGCAAGCACTGGTTCCAGCACTGCCATCTGGAAAATTTCATTTTTTTTCTTTTCACCACCCGAAAAGCCCTCATTAACGGAACGATTGGCAAGTTTTTCCTGCAGTTCGAGTAATTGTTTTTTCCCTTCCATACGGGCAAGGAATTCGGATGCAGGCATGGGGTCGAGGCCACGGTATTTGCGTTGCTCATTAATAGCAGTGCGGAGGAAATTTGTAATTGAAACGCCCGGAATTTCTACAGGATACTGAAAACCAAGAAATAAGCCCTCGCAGGCACGTTCTTCGGCTGACAAATCCAGAATGTTACGGCCTTTAAAAATAATTTCACCATCTGTAACGTCGTAACCTTCACGGCCGGCTATAACATAGGCCAAAGTGCTTTTCCCGGTGCCGTTCGGGCCCATGATTGCATGAACTTCTCCGGCTTGTACCTCGAGGTTGATGCCTTTTAAAATCTCTTTTCCTTTAATAGAAACATTTAAATTTCTGATACTTAGCATATATTTTATTCTTTTGGCAAATTGTATTAAATAAGGTTTTAGGGGTTAGGGTTTAGGGTTTAGGAGTTTCACGATGTCGGTTTAATGTATCTGATTCCGAAATCGCAAATCGCAAATCCGAAATTACCCAACGCTTCCTTCCAGGCTTATGGCCAATAATTTCTGAGCTTCAACGGCAAATTCCATAGGCAAATGCATTAGCACTTCTTTAGCATAACCGTTAACGATCAGGCCAATGGCGCTTTCAGAACTTATGCCACGTTGTTTGCAATAAAAAAGCTGATCGTCCGATATTTTAGAGGTCGTTGCTTCGTGTTCGATGATGGAAGTATGGTTTTCAGCTTTGATATAAGGATAGGTGTGCGCCCCGCATTTATCACCTAACAGGAGTGAATCGCATTGCGAGAAATTACGTGCGTTTTCGGCCCGTTTTATCACTTTCACCAATCCTCGGTAACTGTTGTTGCTTTGACCGGCCGAAATTCCTTTCGAAATAATGGTGCTTTTCGTATTCTTTCCCAGATGAATCATTTTTGATCCGGTATCCGCCTGCTGGAAGTTATTAGTAACAGCAACCGAATAA
>JBBQGD010000077.1:0-14985 GCA_038322655.1 Bacteroidales bacterium
ATCAATGGCCATTTTCACTTCCTTTTCGCCGGCTTTGTGATAACGCGCAAGTACATGCCCGTGATCGTGAGGCATAGTAATAGTATCCGTATTATTTGTAAATACTTCTTTGCCACCGATAATCAGGGGAATCTCCATCTGGGATGAACTTAACCGATCCAGTTCCGAAAGCAATTCTTTGCGATCGCGCGAACCTGGTGAGTAGGATTTTACCGGTTCATTTGCAGGATAATCAAAAATAAAAACTGCGTTATTCATTTAGATTTTTTATTAGAAATTTAAGTTTAAAATGGGGAAATGCTCTTCTTTATCTCATGATTTTAAATAGTTCACAAAGAACATGAAAACATAAAGATTGTTCAGTTGTTTGTATATTTACATCGAATTTAGATAAACATTTTAACATCGTAACCATAGCATTACTATTAAAAAATAATTTATGAATTACTACATTGTAACAGGGTCATCACGTGGAATAGGAGAAGCACTTACACGAAGACTCATAGTACAGGGAAATACCATTTTTGCAGTATCCAGAACCATGAACGAGGACCTGGTGGAACTTGCATCATCATTAAATGTGCCTTTATTTTATCATGAAGCGGATCTGAGTATACGCGAAAAAGCAGAATCTTTTATTCATAAGGTATTCGATAAAATACATTTAACAGAATACGACAGAATTGCATTGATCAACAATGCCGGAATGCTTGAACCTGTAGGGCCGTTAAAATCAACAGATTTTGAAAAAGCCGAAAAACATTTGCATGTAAACTTGCTTGCACCTATGATATTGAGTTCAGTATTTACTACCATTACTGCACCATTTGCAATTCCAAAAGTCATTCTTAATATTTCTTCCGGGGCGGCATTTTACCCTTACAGTGGCTGGAGCGTATATTGCAGTTCCAAATCCGGCCTCGAGATGTTTACTAAAGTGGCAGGTCTTGAACAAAGTTCTGAACAACAGCCTGTCATAATTTTTGCACTGGCGCCTGGAATAATTGAAACCGGTATGCAGGAATCCATCAGGGAAACGGACCTGGCTCTTTTCCCTGATCGTGACAAGTTTATTAGTCTCCATGAAGAAGGTAAGTTGGCTAAACCTGACGATGTGGCACAAACAATAATCAGCGCGATCTTCAACAATTCATTGGTAACCGGTACAGTTGTTACTATCGATCAGCTGAAAGAGATCAATAAATATACAGGTTCTACGCTTGTTTGATTTCAGTACTTTTGCGAAAACAAATAGCGAATGCTTGAAGCCATTAAATCAATTGATGAAAGCCTGTTTTTATTTCTGAATGCCTGGCATAATACATTTTTTGATGCATTAATGTGGCTATTCAGTAATAAACTTTTCTGGGGACCTCTTTATGTCTGGTTTCTATGGCTATTGTATAAGCGTTATTCCAGGCATTACTGGACAGTGCTTGTTACCATCCTCATAATGATAGTTGCTTCGGACCAACTATGCAATGTTGCCAAAGATAGCATTATGCGGCTGCGACCTTCGCAGGAACCACATCTTCAATCACTGGTTCATATCGTTAATAATTACCGTGGCGGAATGTATGGTTTCTATTCAGGGCATTCGTCAAATGCTTTTGCTGTAGCATTTTTTATGATCACCATAATGGTTAACGAACGGAAATATATTATTCCGGTTACGTTAACCTATGCAATTCTTACAGCATATAGCCGGATTTATCTTGGAGTTCATTATCCTGGCGACATATTAGCGGGAGCTATTATGGGAACAATACTGGGAATCAGTTTTGCTATTGCTCATAACAGATTACGGTCCAGGTATATGAAACCAGCCAGGCCCAACATCTAATTGTTAAATGCAAAGAGACTGGCTCCTGCGACTACAATTAATATCCATAAATTTTTGCAGTAAATTTCTCCACCTTTACTTTATAGGTGCATACTTCGCGCAATGCCGGAGGACTATACGTGAAATCACGATCGGTGTAATGCGACATTACCGTATTCAGGAATTCAACTTTTTCATCCATATCGTCGATAAACTCAACTTTGCCAAAAGCCAGCACACTGCGGTATTTCATACTGTAACTACATGCCATTTGTTCACTTTGGTATCTGAGCTCATAATCGGTGCTGAAAGCGATGCAAACCGACGGATTCTTTTTCAAAATATCAATCTTTAGCCCTTTTTGAGAAGAGTGCAGAAATATAACGCCATTGCTGTAGCCAAAATTAAAAGGAAGAACATATGGAAGGTTATTTTCGTCAACCATACTTACATGGCAAACCTGGCATTTGTTAATGATTTCATCAATTTCTTTTTGATCTGTGATAAATCGGTGTTGCATGAAAAGAGTATTTAGGGTTTAGGGAATGGGTTTAGGGGCTTGGACTAAAAGTATTTTTTTTGAAGGAAACTGTTGATTAACTTTGATAATATCGAATATTGAACAAGGAATGATGAAGTTTGAAGTAAGCAGGAACCTGAATTATTTTTGCTGCTCCATATTCTTCTTTGCGGTTTCAACACTCTTATTGAAAATTGATATTAATTCATTGCACTCTATTAATGCTTTTTCAACTATTTCCATTTTATTTGTTAATGGGGCTCTTTTAATAATTTTCAGTCCCACATAAGTTTCACGCAATTCTTTTAGTAAGATTTTTACTTTATGAATGAAATCACTCCTTGATTCAGCACTCTGAGCCTCTCCATAAAGTAAGGCGGGAGAAGTTCCTGACCGAACAATTTGTCCTGAGATGTGTCTCCCGGCAGGAGTTTTATACATACTTTCAGAAATCTTGATAATAAGCAGCGCAAAATCAATTAATCGAACTTCCAGATCAAATTTTCTTTTATCCTGAAATTGTTCAGCATTCATCGTTTTTGATTTTGTTAGGAACTTCAGTATTCAATATTCCTTGTTCACTATTCATTATTCAACCACAAAATTCATATAGACTTTGAAACTCACATTAGCTGAAAGGGCTAAACAAAATTCCAAATCTATGATTTCTAAACCTTTTGCTTTGATTTAGGATTGGCAATAGCTTCAAGTATCCAGGTTACGATAGAAACAATTATTGAAAATATAACTGCTATGAAGAAACTATTTACTGCAAAGCCATCAAGCGCATAGTCAGCCAACTTAATGATAAGTGCGTTTATTACAAGCAGAAACAGTCCAAAAGTCAAAAGCGTTATCGGGATAGTAAGAATGATCAGTATCGGACGCAGGAAAATGTTCAAAAATCCAATCAGCAATGCTACCAGTATTGCCGTTGGGAATCCACTCAGATAAACTCCCGGAAGAATATAGGCACTGAAGAAAACTGCCAATGATGTAACAAGTAATTTTAGAATGAATCCCATATTATGTGCGTTAAATTAGTTCGACAAATTTACTGAAAAAAGGAAATCACTGAAATATTGTTTCTCTATTGGGCGATATCCGAACCGGAAACCTATATCCACCGGAAAAATAAACCTGAGAAGATGGAGATCGGAAGTTATTTCAACACCGGTCGACTGCAGTTTAAGGCTTTGCCCGTGAGTTGTTGCAATGCCACCATCATAAAACAGGTTTGCCTTCAAACGTTTAAGATAAACCAGCGGACCAAATGATAAATCCGGATAAGCAAAAGGAAACTTATAATTGAGTGCAAAACAAGTTAATTTATGAGCATTTACATATGTATAACCCCGGGGCATTACAATCTGGTTGGGGTATGCATATTGCCCCGGATCTTTTACTTGCAGGTTAACATTAATTCTTATCCCCTGGTGCGGCATCAGACCTGGAAAATAAAGACTCGTACCTGCTGAAACAATATTCCCATAATCATTTTTACCAAAAGGCGAATGACGAAAAGTAGTGGTAAAGTATTGTCCCCATCGCGGGTATAAATCTTTTCCTGATTGTTTGATGTACCTGTATGCGCTGAAACTGTAATCGATAGTATTAATGGTTCCTGTAAGTTTATTTTCCGCCGGCGATGTATTGTCGGTGATATTAATCCATGTTGTATGCAACCTGAAACGAAGACCTTTATAATATTTCCCTCCTGTAAAAATCAAAGGCAAGGTAAAGCCTCCGCTGATGTTAGTTTCATTGAAATTATACCTTACCACAGTATCTCCACCGGTATAAGTAGCACGTGCGCCATATGAGCTATTCAAATCAATTATCGGATACCAGGCTGCCCAGCTAACGTTAGCTGAAACTTTCCCCGTATTTTCAGTAATATCATATAGATAACCAACAGTAGTTGTTACTGTACTAAGCTCATTTTGCGACATAAATGAAATACCGGTTCCGTTTTCGCCAGTCATGTAATTAATATAAGCCGGTGCCCAGCTGTGAAAATTAAATATATGTTCAATTTTTTTATACGGCTCCGACAAGTTTTGAACGCTATCCTCTACTTTTGAACCGGCAAAAGCCGATTCCTCTTCTACCAGGTGTTTATATAAAGAAGGTGAAAAATCAGTAACAGTATTCAAATGCCTCCATAAGGCAGGATTAAAATCTGATTCAACAAGTTGGTAACCGTATGAAGAGTAGTTTGAATAAACTAATTTTTTCCCATCCGGACTTAACCGGGCATTACTTGCTCCAAATTCAGCTGAAGTTACCTGGAATATTTCATTATTTTTCAAATCAAGTGCATAAATATTCTCGATCCCTGAGTATGAACCATTAAAAAGGATAACCCCTTTAGTAAAAACAGGATTAGAAATTTCAGTATAAGTTGATGGTAAAAGCGTTTTAATGAGTTGTGTTGCCAGGTCAATAACGCAAATACTCTTTCCGTCACCATCCAGTTTTGTAAAAACAATCTTTGACCCATCTTCAGACCAGGATGGGGTCATAAAGAAATCCGAAGCCGAAGCCACAACAGTTTCAGTTTCTTCACCACTTATTGCATCAATCAGAACAATTGAACTTCGGTTTTCAGGATCTACGGTCACGGCAGCAAGTTTAAACCCATCGGGGGAGAATTCAGGTGCGAAATACCTGCTTTTGTTGGTTAACGACCTGACTTTATTAGTGTTGCCATCATAAATTCTGATTACTGAATAATTCCTTTGTTGCCAACGGGGATCATCGATAGTTTCTGTCCAGGCAAGTAGATAATTATTCCCTAAATCAACTCCTTGTATTTTGGATGTATTCAGGTTTGTGACATTAGATTTTACAAAGGAAAACATTTCAGAAGACAAAAACCCGGGAGTTGTTAGAATCTTCTTGTCTCCATTCGGAGTCACAACAACAAACCTGGTAATATCATCCAAATTTGTGTACTCAGCCACCACTAGTGAATCTTCCAGATATTGAGGAAACTTGTAACTTTCGTAGTCTTTATTATTTATACCTGTGAGTTGGTTATACTTTGACTTTTCAGTTTTTGCATCTTGGTATTTCCACATACTATCCATATCTGACATTGTGAGTCTATACAACTTTTCCTTGCCAAAACCGGTGGCGGCCTTTAATCCCTGGTTAAAAGGTGTTATTAAATAGGGTTTCCGTGCAACTTTGTCAAGAGCAGTAACCCAGGCCTGGTAACCATATCTGCGGCGAACATTTGCAACCAGCGAATAACCCAGCACATATTTATTCGGAACAAATGTTTTATACGATCCCAAAGCAGCTTTATCATAAGTAAAAGCACCCTTTTGAATTACTTGTGCACGCAACAGCATTTCGAACGAAGGGATCCTGCCCCGGCCTGACTGGCTGAGAGCAGTTTCAGTACACACTGCATCGCCTTCCATAAACCAAGAAGGGACAAACAATCCATTTATGGCTGTTGCTGCTTGTTCCCCGGTAAACCAGGATAAAACTTTTGTAAAGCCCTGGTTAGTTCTGTCAATTTGTACCACATGCCTGTACTCATGGAATATAAGCTGATCCAACCAATTCTGTGCATATGAATCCTGAGGCGGACTTGTATAAAGTTCAACACGTGCCGGCGCCCATGCGGTAACAGCATTTGAGGTAGTGTTATAATTATGTAATATTAAAGGAACTCGTCTGGGATGATAATCAAGGGTTTTGTTCCCACGGCTATTGATAAAACTGAGAGCAGGAAGCATCTCTTTAGCCTTTTGCTCAAATGTGGCAGGGTATATAATTTTAAAATCAGAAGTTTTTATCTGCCGCCATTTCAAGGATGCGGGATCCTGGCCAAGGCTGTAATATTGACCAAACAATAAAGCAGGGAAAAAGGAACATAATATTGATAAATAAATAAGACGCTGAATATTCCTGAAACGCATGTTGAAGAGAATTAATGCTGCAAATATAAATAAGAAGCGGGAGTAATTACTTACCCCCGCTGAAATACATCAAGATGAAAAACTTAAGATTGAAAACTTAAGATGAAAACTAAACTAAGTTGTAATCGCGAAACAAAGTACTTAATTCATCAAAGCTAAATGGTTTTTGAGCATATCCATCAACACCGGCTTTCAAACATTCAGCTTTATCAGGATTTGTAGTGATGGCTATAATAGTAGTATGTCCGTTTTTAAGATATTCTAATTCAATTTTCCGGATCTCTTTAACAGCTTCCAGACCATCCATTTCAGGCATCTGTATATCCATAAGTATGAGATCATATTCTTTAACCTTGAATCTGCTCACAGCTTCGTTCCCGTTTTTTGCTACATCCACTTCGTGCCCATTGCGCCTCAGGTAAAACGTTGTGATTTTTTCAATCATTTCATCATCTTCCGCTAGTAAGATATTAAGTTTTCTCATCAGATCTTGATTATTATAATTCCTCATTCATTTAACTATTAGAGAATTTAGTAGCCTACTAGTTTATTTCGTAAATATTTTTTTTGTTATGTTTTGTGTTCCGTTTGTTAAGTGCAGAATGCAAATCCCAGCAGCCTGATTTCCGGTTGAAAGACTAATTCCGGACGAAAGAGTACCTTTTGATCTGCCAATTAATTTTCCATCAACGCTATAAAGAGTTGCATTATAAACTTCATTATCGTTACCGCTTATAACCACCTGACCAGGAGTCACTGTAACTTCTGATGGATCAACAACTTTTTCGTTTACAGCACTTGTAGTCATGAAATGTATTACAAATCTATTTGAATTCATCTCTGGAGTATGATAAAATGAATACACTGAATCTGCTCTCAGGTCGATAAAACTATTAAGTTCTCTATCCTCCAGAATAACCGGGTAACGATATTCAAAGTCAGTAGCTCCAACAGCTGATATACTAAACTGTCCTGCCTTAGTACAAGTAATATTTAAAGGGCTAATAAGCGACGAATTTACTGAAGGAACAGTATTTACTGCATATTTAACATCATAATCATCAGACTGCAGAAATAAAGAAGGTGCTCCGGAAGTGCCTTGTATTTTAACTGCATCCAGTTGCTCATCAAAGTTGGAAGTGGAGTTATCCATAACTCTCAACATTACTTCATCTTTTGGTCCTTCTGAATCGCTTAGTTTGAATTTTATGGAGTTATTTTTTACTACAAGTTTTGATTTACTTAAGGTACTTACTCTTGAGCTTGTATTTACAGTTAATGATCCTTCGCGGCCTGCCTTTACAAAAAATCCCTGCATAGGAGCAATATAACGGCTTCCGTTATTGAGTGACACTGCATCGTTTCCACCTGGCAGATAAACTGAGAAATTACCTGATCCTGAAGGATCCGGATAATAAATAGCAGATGCGATTGAGTTACGTTGCCAAGCATTATTGTTGGTATTTTCCCAATCAATAAAGGAAGTAAATGGATTTCCTGTCAGATTAAGTCCATTTCCTGAATTTGAAATCACAAATGTTTTCTGATCGTGAATAGGAGTTCCTTCAAAAATCCGTGTATCGCTGGATAATGAATAAAGTTCATAACCTTGCATTACCTGTAATGGATCATTAGTAGGAGTAATATATTTGCCCCACTGTGACGATGATTCATCATAAGTGCGGAGATACATATTTATGAAAGTTTGTGATAAAGCCATTTCAACAGGTGATGAAATCAGATTTTCCTGTTCTTTTAAAACCTGATACTCAGATTGAATTTTACCAGTTACATCGCCATTAAGTACTAAAGAAGATTTTTCGTTGATCGTATTCTTTAACAAAAAATTACCAACTCCAATTACTGAAAGATTACCATTTATCTCAACTACTGCATTTGGATACACGGTAATAGAGGAACCCGAATTTACATAGAAATTATTGGCTTTAGTGCTACCTGTAATATCAGGATCATTCAAAGATGACACTACTGCAACATTTGAATTATTTCCCGGAACAACTTTTCCTGCCCAATTCAAAGGGTTATTCCAATTACTGTCAATAGTACCTACCCAGTTGTATTCGGTTACTAAAGAACCATCAGGAATTGAAGATGTGGTACTAATACCAAGAACTGATCCTGAGCCATCGTAATGAGCTGATACAATTACGCCATTACCTTTAATAGATGATGATGGAGCAATAGAGAGATTACCTGTTACTGTAAGTTTTCCTGAAACAGATATATCTGATACGGAGTTAGTAATGAATGAATTTTTTACTAAAACGTTACCATTACTTTCAACCAGGAAGGATGAATTACCGTTTAATTTCAAATTGTTAATTTTCAATTCACCATTGCATTTTAAAACAGAATTACCAATAAATGAAAGGCTTTGATTATCTCCGCGTAATAAACCTGAACTAGATACTACTAACATTCCCACTCCGGAGAATGAAAAATCAATGTTTTGAATAACTGTGTTATTAATAACCACGGTGTCATTATTTTGAGGAACCAAACCTGCCATTGGACCATTCTCTGACAATGACCATGTTGCAACTGAACTCCATGCTGAACTGCTACCGATCGAAAATAATTTCAATCCATCTCTTCCGAATGAATCAGACACAAAGTAAAATCCCATAACACTTGCCATGAACATTATCTTTGTTAGAAAACCTGGCTTATAATTTATCAGAGACATACTAGTTATTTTTGAAGTAGTTTTAGTTAGGATATTATAGGGGAATTTGTTCCCTTAACCTTGACTACCAAATAACAAACAATATGCCTTATTACCTTATATGCTGATAATCAATAATATATAATAATAACATAATATGTACCCCTGAAGAACTGTCCCAAATTGAAAAAAACCTGTCTCTTAATGCCCTCTTTTGAAAATTTCTGCTTACTATTTGTGTTGTTCTCACACTAAGTTTGTAAATATTATTAAAAATTGGTAAAATTTTGCTCAAAAAAGTTCCAAACCGGGTCATTTGGTGTGCGGGCAACAATTGAGACCGGGGTGAGTGAAACCGGATGCGTAAAAAAAAGCTTTCTGGCATGCAAATGAATTGATCCATCGGTATTTGAGCGTGGATATCCATATTTCAGGTCTCCCTTTATGGGACAACCAATTCCGGCAAGTTGCGCTCTTATCTGGTGATGACGCCCTGTTTGAAGGTCAATTTCAAGTAAATAATAATTATCGCTGCTCGCCAGCAAAGTATATGACAGTGATGCCATTTGTCCATTCTTTGCCTTTTCACCTGTGATATATGATTTATTCCGACCTTCATCCCTACGAAGAAAATTTACGAGAGTATCACTTTCCTTGGGTGGCCTGTTTTTCACAACTGCCCAATATGTTTTTCGAACTTCCCTGTTTTTAATCAGAGCATTTAGTCGGGTTAACGATTTACTGGTACGTGCAAAAATAACTGCACCACTTACTGGCCGGTCGAGTCTGTGCACGACACCCAGAAATACTTCACCTGATTTTTTGTATTTAACTTTTATATAGTCTTTTACCAAATCAGATAAAGGTCTGTCACCGGTTTTATCACCCTGTACAATCTGAGAAGGTAATTTATTGATAATGATCAGATGATTATCCTCCAAAAGGATATTTTCCTCCATTATCTTGGCTGGAGATGCCTGATTATTAATATTGTTCCCTTTCATTTGGGAAATCAAGGGTTTTTACATCTGTTATATAATTTTGCACGGCTGCAACAATATCTTCGCTCAGGTTCATATACCTGCGCAGAAACCTGGGTGAAAATTCCATTGTTATGCCAAGCATATCATGCAAAACCAGAACTTGTCCGTCAACTCCCCTGCCTGCGCCGATTCCAATAATTGGGATTTTGGCATTACGGGCAACTTCTTCACCTAAACCAGCCGGAATTTTTTCGAGGACAATGCTGAAACAACCAGCCTTTTCAAGTAATCTGGCATCTTCAACCAATTTCCGGGCTTCCCTTTCTTCTGTAGCTCGAACCACATAAGTTCCAAATTTATGTATTGATTGCGGAGTTAATCCAAGGTGCCCCATAACTGGAATTCCGGCAGAAAGTATACGTTCGACGGATTCAATAATTTCGACACCGCCTTCTAACTTAACCGCATCAGCACCGGATTCTTTCATAATCCGGATTGCCGACGAAAGTGCTTCCTTCCAGTTGCCCTGATATGTCCCAAAGGGCATATCAACAACTACGAACGCCCTGTGAACAGCCCGCACAACTGATGATGCATGATAAATCATATTATCAAGCGTTATTGGCAACGTACTGCTAAACCCTGCCATGACATTGGAAGCAGAATCACCGACCAGTATTATGTCAATTCCTGCTTTATCCAGCAAACGAGCCATTGAATAATCATATCCGGTAAGCATGGATATCTTTACTTCTTTATGTTTCATCTCCTGAAGAACATGTGTGGTAACCTTCGAAACAACTCCGGGTTTAGCTGTCATGGATTATTGATTGAGTATGGGAATGGTATTGAAACACCAGCCCGATTAGTAAACACTTCAAAATATAAAGCATGCAAAATTACAAAGAATAACATACAAACAGTTAAAGAAATTAAAGCTGATCGATCCATCGAAAATCAAATGCGAAATATTTTGCGGGCACTAATCTGTTTATGGCAACTATTTCCTACATGTATTAATGTCATCTGGTTCCTTTTCTGCCGTTTTGTCAGCAACAAATATTAATCTGACAATACAAATCTGCTGCAAAAAGCTCTGCTTTTCAGAATTCGAAACGTACCACATATGCTTCTGATTAACAATATTTTACATATTATGATAAAAATATATTGATACTGATTATTCAATCAATTCGAACGAATATTAATTATTAATCCGGCAATGGCATAAAGATTGAAATACCGTTGATATCAATAAAATCATGAATAACAGAAAAAATAAAATATAATGGGAAAAATAATTGGTATTGATCTTGGAACTACTAACTCATGTGTTTCTGTAATGGAAGGAAACGAACCAGTAGTAATCCCTAACAGTGAAGGAAAACGCACTACCCCTTCGATAGTTGCTTTTACCGAAAATGGCGAACGAAAAGTTGGTGATCCTGCAAAAAGGCAATCTATAACCAACCCGACAAAAACGGTTTCGTCGATAAAGCGGTTTATGGGTGAAACTTATGACAGGGTTACTAAAGAAATAAAACGTATGCCTTATACCGTTGTAAAAGGCGATAACAACACTCCACGTGTTAAAATTGACGACCGCACTTTTACACCACAGGAAATTTCAGCTATCATTTTACAAAAAATGAAGAAAACAGCTGAAGATTATCTCGGAACAACTGTAACAGAAGCTGTTATTACAGTTCCGGCTTACTTCAGCGATTCGCAGCGCCAGGCAACAAAAGAAGCAGGCGAAATTGCAGGTCTGATTGTAAAACGTATAATCAATGAACCAACCGCAGCTGCTTTAGCTTATGGATTGGATAAAAAACATAAAGATATCAAAGTGGCTGTTTATGACCTTGGCGGCGGAACTTTTGATATTTCGATCCTTGAACTGGGTGAAGGCGTATTTGAAGTAAAATCGACCAACGGAAATACTCATTTGGGTGGTGATGACTTTGATCACCGTATTATTGATTGGCTGGCTGATGAATTCAAGAAAGATGAAGGAATTGATTTGCACAAAGATCCTATGGCAATGCAACGGCTGAAGGAAGCAGCTGAAAAAGCCAAGATTGAACTTTCAAGCTCATCTTCAACCGAAATCAACCTTCCTTATATTATGCCCGTTGATGGCATGCCAAAACACCTTGTACGCACTCTGACCAGAGCAAAATTTGAGCAATTGATTGACGACCTTGTTCGTGCAACCATTGAGCCTTGCCGCAACGCAATGCGTGATGCAGGTATTACCAATGCCGACATTGACGAAGTAATTTTGGTGGGTGGTTCAACGCGTGTTCCGGTAATTCAAAAAGCGGTTGAAGATTTCTTTGGTAAAGCACCTTCAAAAGGTGTAAATCCTGACGAAGTGGTAGCCATTGGCGCAGCTATCCAGGGCGGCGTACTTACAGGTGAGGTTAAAGATGTACTTCTGTTGGATGTAACTCCTCTTTCGTTAGGTATTGAAACTTTGGGTGGTGTAATGACCAAACTGATTGAATCAAATACTACCATTCCTACCCGCAAATCGGAAACATTCAGTACGGCATCCGACAATCAGCCTTCGGTAGAAATACATATTCTGCAAGGTGAACGCCCGATGGCAACAGGCAACAAGAGTCTGGGCCGTTTCCACCTCGATGGCATTCCACCGGCTATGCGCGGAATTCCTCAGGTTGAAGTTACTTTCGACATTGATGCTAACGGCATTCTTCACGTTTCGGCTAAAGATAAAGGAACTGGAAAATCGCAGCAAATCCGTATCGAAGCTTCGTCAGGACTTACCGATGCTGACATAAAACGAATGAGAGAAGAAGCAGAACTGAATGCTGAAGCTGACCGTAAAGCGAAAGAAGAGGTTGACAAAATCAACCAGGCTGATTCATTGATCTTTCAGACTGAGCGCCAGTTAAAAGAATTTGGCGATAAACTTCCTGTTGATAAAAAAGAGCCTATTGAACAAGCCCTGAATAAACTTCGTGAAGCACACAAAAATCATGACATTGCAGGTATCGACTCCTCAATGGCAGAGTTAAACAGTGTATGGCAGGCTGCAAGCGAAGAAATATATAAAGCCACGCAGCAACCAGGTCAGCCAGGTTCCGAACAAGAAGGCGAGGCAGGTCCTGACCAATCGAAACCATCCGACCAGGAAGTTACTGACGTTGACTTTGAAGAGGTAAAATAATAATTCCTCACTATATTCCCAGAGGCTGTATCTGATTATGATACAGCCTCTTTTTTTACTTTAAAAAAGAAATAATAAAATAAATAATTAACAATTTGTTGTTTTAATTCAAAAAATAATGTAATATTTGTGGATTAAACGAATTATTAATCTAAATAAACAAATCATGAAAAAACAATTACTCTTTAAGGTTATTCTATCCTTGATTTTGTTATTGGGCCTGAATATGTCAGGAAAATCACAGGTAGTTATCAGTCAGGTTTATGGTGGGGGCGGAAATTCAGGTGCCACTCTTAAAAATGATTTTATTGAACTCTTCAACAGAGGTACAACAACAGTTAATCTAAATGGATGGTCTGTACAATACACATCAGCAAATGGAACTTTTGGGACTATCAAAACAGATCTTTCAAGTTTCAATTTAGCTCCAGGTCAATATTATCTTATACAGGAAGCTGCTGGTACTGGAGGAACAACAGATTTACCTACGCCAGATTTAACTGGGACAATTGCTTTATCAGGTACAGCTGGTAAAGTTGCATTAGTAAACACAACTACTTTCATTACAGTCGCTTGCCCAACTGATGCCAGTATAGTTGATTTTGTTGCTTTTGGATTAACGCCTACTTGTTTCGAAGGAACAGGGCCAACTCCGGCACCAAGCAATACAACAGCAATAATAAGAATTTCAAATGGTTGTACAGACGATAATAACAATGCAACGGACTTTATTGCTGATGTACCAAATCCAAGAAATTCAGCCTCTACAAAAAATATTTGTGGGGCGGCAACACCCACCGCCACTGATTTATTCTTCTCAGAATATGTTGAAGGAAGTTTTAGTAATAAAGTAATTGAAATTTTTAATGGAACAGGTGCTGATGTAGATCTGAGCGCATATTCTATAAAACAATCCTATAATGGTGAAGGCTGGGGGATAAGAGGTGGTTTAGCAGATAAAAGATATGTTCTTCCTCTTACAGGTACAATAACAAATGGAGATGTGTATGTTATCTATAATGACCAGGCTACATTACCAAAGATTTTATCGGAAGGTGACTTAAAACTCATTTATGATGGTGTTGCCAATAATAGTGATGGATCAAATGTTGCTGCATTCAATGGAAATGATGCATTGGGCTTATTTAAAAACAATGTCTTGATAGATGTTATTGGTGACTCGGCGGGATCAGCCAACTGGAATGTTGCAGGAATTATAGGAGCAGCAGTGGATCATACCATAGTACGGAAAAATACAGTAAATCAAGGAAATACAAACTGGGTTACCTCTGCTGGTACCAATGTAACAGATTCTGAATGGAATGTTTTTCCTATGGATACTGTTGGAAATTTAGGCTCGCATACTTTTGGAGTTCCTATTGATGTTACTGCTCCAATCCTTACTGCATCACCTAAAAATGGCGATACTGAAGTGGCAATAAATACTCATATAGTTTTAACTTTTGATGAGCCTATCCGTAATATCGATGATTCTGAAATTACAAATACTAATGTGGCTGATTTGCTAACACTGAAAGAAACAGATGCAAGTGGTGTTGATGTACTATTTACAGCAACTATTGATGCTGCTAAAAGAGTTATTACAGTTATTCCCACTGCAGCTCTGACCATTGGTACGGTTTATTATGGCGCTATAGCTCCCGTTGAAGATGCTTCTAACAATGCTACTGCAGCATCCAACATGACTTTTACAACGATAACCAAATATGTTGTAACATTTAATGTAGATATGTCGTTAGTTAAAGCCTTTAATCCTTTAACGGATACTGTCTATATTTCCGGCGACATGGCAGGTTTGGCAAAGCCTGGCTCAAATCATGAT
>JBBQGD010000078.1:0-14797 GCA_038322655.1 Bacteroidales bacterium
TTAACTACGATGTATATCTACAATCAACTAGCAAGACTCTTGTAAAGCAACTTACTCGACTAAATAAAAGAGTGATTGAGATACAAAATCAGATTTTGAAAACGTCTGGTAATCTTGAATTTACATCTACTTAGATAAAAGATAAAAGCAAAAAGTAAAGAAATAATGAAAGATTTTTCCGAATGCCTGGACTTTAGTTAATGGCTTGAACTTTGTTCTCAATTTCACTCATTCTTTATACCCCATTCTCCCCTAAAAGTGAATGTGATACGAAATTATCCCAAAGTCCATGAATTCCCCTTTTCTCTATAAGATAGAAGATTCAGGAAACAGGAAAGAATGTATCTCATTCTGATCAATTGTATCAATGATGATTACAATTCAGCCTTCCGGCTGCTTTCAATATCTAAACGAAAATTAGTTGCTTACCTGTATTGCGCAATAAAATCATCCACTTCCCTGCAAAAAAAGATTTCATCCTGGAACATAATATTATGCCCGCTTACAGGTGAAATGGCTATCTTTTTACCGGTACTGCTGATCCGGTTAAACAAGTCATATCCCATCTCTTTGGGACAGATAAAATCATACTTTCCGAACAATACCAGTGTCGGGGTAGTTACTATGCCTAATTTGGAGGAAAATTCTGTTTTTACCAGATCCTTATTAAAACTGGCGTTGTTTGAATATAAATAGTTAGAAAGATACGAAGTGAGTGGCAGCTTATTATGCAGCGTATACTCTTCAATCAAAGAATAAATGTCAATCTGCTTCACCTCATTGAAATAAGTTTCAGCATCAGCGGCATAATTTTCCAGTTGTTCTGTTTCAGTAAAGGTAAAATTGCCGGGATGGTTGTTGCAATATTCAATAATGGTTTTCCATTCCGGAATATGGTTGTTTAAAGCCAGTTGTTGTTGCCCTACCGTTAACAGCATTTGCCGGGTCAAGGTATCATTCTTCGGGTA
This sequence comes from Bacteroidales bacterium, assembly GCA_038322655.1. Classification (GTDB taxonomy): domain Bacteria; phylum Bacteroidota; class Bacteroidia; order Bacteroidales; family UBA4417; genus UBA4417. Next base: position 969 of record JBBQGD010000078.1, read on the forward strand.
ATCCTGGCTTCCGTCAGCAAAAATCCATCCTTTCACCAACGATTGGTTGTCGCCGCTGGTCATAAATGAAGCCGTCAACAGCCCGCCAAAGCTATGTCCCAGGATAAAAACACTTATGTCCTGTCCATAGCGATGCTTTAACACTAAAATAAGTTCACGCAGGTCATCGGTCATTTGGTCCAGGTTCAGATTACTGCCATTCGAGTTTCCTTGTGAAGCCCCGGCATTTCTCTGATCCCAGTACACGGCAGCATATTTATCCTCAATATTATTTGTGATATACTCAGTATTATAAAACAACGAGCCCGTGCCGGGTCCTCCGTGGACAAAGATCAGAAAAGTATGGCTTGCCGTATTCCCTTCGACCAAAACGTGCATGGACGCACCCATGTTTTCAAGGAAGAATGTATCGGACACATTTTCCCCGGTACTGATCTTTTCTTTCTGACAGGAAAACAGCATCAATACTAATGAAATCGCTATACCTAATCGTATCATCTGGATCTATTTTTTGATTTCACTTTTATCATGAGGAAATGAGCGGGTTTAAATGCCACGCCGAATTCAATTGCGGTTCGTACATAAATAGTGCTGTTATAAGGGAACATCATCAACAGGTTTAATTTTGAAAAAACTATAAGGGGAAGATGCCTGGTTTGTTCAAAATCATACCCTATCCCGCCTCCTAAGGATAACAAAGCGTAATAGTAACCGAAATTCTTTTCAATATTCACATTTCCATTGTTGTCAACTTTATAGGTTGTACCACCCAGGAAAGTCCTGCTTATGCCTGTTTCGGGTGAAAAATCGGTAAAAAACCCACTTGGTTTTGTCCTTCTCATGGTCCATCCGGCAGTTAGATACAAATTATCATGAAACCCTTGCTGGTGGTACCATCCCAGGTTTGCCGTTATAAACCGGTTCTTATAATAATCGTTTTTTTCTCCTGATTTAGTATAACGAATCATATGCGTAGTGCTTACAGGGAATCCGATACCAAATCGCAATCCAGGGTAAATCATTGAACTGTTATAGGCAAGCATTAAAGTTGACGAACTGAATATGGTGCTGGCGGTATCAGCGTTTTGCGAAAAAGCGGGGAATAAAGCAAGAAAAAACGATAGTACAAGAATTTGCCTTCGGAATATCACACATCCGGATGTTTTAACAAGCATAAAAAATAAATTTGTAACAGGTTAAAAGTAAGTTAATTTCTCCAAATTGCGATTGAGCAGCATTTAATCAGTGAAAATATGATTACTTTGTGCCAATTAAAGTTCTGACATGAACTTTTTAAAGAATAAACCGTTCTTCATTGTAAATTACCAATATGCTGCATACGTACGTGGAAACTAATAACCATATAAAATCGCCTTGCAAGGGAGTGTGTACCCTTGATCATAAAGGAAAATGTATAGGCTGTTTTCGTAAACTTGATGAAATCGCTAACTGGAGCGTGTATAATGATTTCCAGAAAGGAGAGATTCTGAAAATGACAACATTGCGAATGCAGCTTCCGGATATTTTTGATAGTTAAAAGGTGAAAGTTGAATTCTGCCTTTTTTTATTTTATAGTATGATTATTTTGTTAATTGAACTTAGCGAAAATCAATAAGGCCAGTATTTAGTTAAGCCTCATTTTTACCACAAAAGGCACAAAAGAATTTCTAAATTCTTTTGTGCCTTTTGGCTTTTCTTTTGATCCTTTTGTGTTTCAAATTCTCGACCAGGCAAAGGATTTATTATATAAATTTTGAAATAGGCTCCCGATAAGTCAAATTGGCTCTAAAGCCTGAATCCAAGAGTAAAACTGAATGTATTACTGTTATAAATGTTGTTGGAAGCAGGGGCATAATTATAAATATAGTAATTGTCTTTCGAGTTCATGTGGTTGTACGCGAAATCAATAAAATAGGATTTATCCTGGATTCCAAAACCCAAAGAATATCCTGTACGTGAACCTAAACCTGTAGCGTTTTCTCCTTTATAAGGTGAGCCATATAAACTGTAACCGCCCCTGATTGCGAAAATTCCGGCTTTCCATTCAGTCCCAAACCTAAAGTTGTTTGCAGTGGCATAGGAAGTGCGAATGGTATTGTTCTCACTCTGGAAAGAATAGTCGCTTGCACGTAATCGTGCTGTTGAATAATCAATATATTCATAATCAGCACTTACTAGGCCATGTTGCCCTATGATTACTGCCAGGCTTCCGAGAGCTCGCATCGGGGTTGTGATTTTATAATCATAACTCCCATCCGGTGATGTAGCTTCGAAGCTGGTACTGTTGCTGTTTGAAAGTGGCGGCTGATCATAATAGGCAGTCATTGTGGATCCATACGAATCATGCATGGAATTGTAAGCAGTTGGTGTGTGCAAAGCTCCGCCAATTCGTATAAAATCAACCGGTTTGTATATAAAACCAAACTTGAAATTAAAACCTGTTCCTTTGGTGTCAAGGTATTCAGTGCGTTCAAATGATTTCAGGATTGGACTTAGGTTTGCATTATCTTTTTCAGTATAAACACTCTCTTCCCGGTAATCTATATGGGGGAATCCTAAAGTTATCCCCAGGAAGAGCTTTTCATCAAAATTTGTGCCTGCGCTAAGAACTGTTTCTGTCATTCCTCCCCTGGTTTCAATGGTTTTTGTCTGGGTTAATCCGCCATAAGGCAAATCAGCCTGCCACACATTGTTTGAATCCAGATAAAGCAGATTGGTTTGAGAAGCCAGCCCTGCACCGAAGCCATAATCAGCAACGAGATTATCCGGATTAGAGCCGGAAACATCGGCATCATTAAGATATTGTGTGAGTAAAGAAGGATCATAATAAGGCGAATCATTATTAATCAACCCGGAAACAGTAATCCTGTTGTTGAACAGTGCTGTCCTATTAATGCCAAATCCAAACTGAATCATTTTAAGATGGCTTGCATTGTTTTCATTTAGTTTAATTGCCATCACATACCCGACATTTCCCAGGTAAAGTGTAGATCGGAAATCACTGTTCTTATTGCCAAAGTAACTCGATTGGGTGTTATTTGATGACAATAAAGGTGTTATTGTGAATTCGGATCTGCGGTAAAGCCCGATGCCGGCAGGATTTTGGCTGAGACTTGAAAAATTGGCGCCTACTGCGCCATATGCACCCGATAGCCCTGCAAAGCGGGCAGTTCCTCCATAATTAATGAGGGAATAACGTAGTGCATCATTCTCGTTTTGAGCAAAAAGCGCTACTGAGAGAAAAGATGCTATGAGTATTGCAAATGTCTTTTTCATGGCTTGAAAATGTTTTAGGCAACAAAAAAAGCCCGTTACCCTTTTGGAGTCACCAAAGCGAACTTATCAGGATGTACAGGCTGAACGAAAATTAAATTTGTAGTTAAATGTTGATTATTACTTACGGTGACCAGATCCGGATGATGAACCGCTACCTGAACTCCTGCTTGAACCACTTGAACCGGAAGAAGAACTACGTGATGGTGAGCTGCTACCACCAGAACTTGGTGAAGAACTTCGTGAAGGCTCTGAGTAACTGCCCCCGGAGCGTGATGGCGCCGGCGAACTGCTACGCGTTGGTGCAGAGTAAGAATTTGAACGTGCAGGTGTTGACCTGGTATTATTACGAGGAGACTGGTAAATCTGATTTGATCGCGAAGGAGTTGACTGAGTGTTGTTAGGCCTGGAATATGTACGGTTATTGCTGCCAGACGAAGGATTAGTATTATTGGGTGCTGCTACCCTTGGATTGTTATTCTGATCGTTGGAAGATGGTTGAGTGCTTCGGTATTTGGGCGACGTATATTCCTGGCCCGATCGTGGGCGATTGTATTCAGGAGAAGTATACTGCTGGGTTGGCCCGCTGTTGGTTACATTAGGACGGTTTTGATTAGAAGTGCCCTGATTGGTACGGTTCGGTGAAACGTATTTATACTGGCGCTGTGACTGAGTGCCTGTAGGTCGCTGGCCGGAACTATTGCTATTAATTGTGGAACTTCCATTCTGTCTCCGATAACCAGGGTTTGGTGTAGCGCCGGTAGATGCATTTCTGGCATCTTGCGTGCTTGTGGTTCCCCTTGTTAAAGTAGATGAAGGCTGATTAGCTGAGTTTGTACCTCGGGTCTGATCTGCAGAAGTACTTTTTAATCTGGAAGCAGCATTTGAACTACCCCTGTTAGCGGATGAGGATGCGGAAGTGCCGCCTCTTCCTGTTGCAAGACGCTCTTCATATTTTTCACCAAAAGTTCTGGCTTCAGAACGGTTTACATTACCTGTTCCTGAGGTAGCAACTGAACCCCTATGTCCATAATAAGCCGAATTTTGGTCATGGCTGTTGTAATAATAGTTGTTATAATAAGGATACCCATAACCATACCCGTAATCATGTCCATAATAAGGATACCCGTAACCGTATCCGTAATAAGGATATCTGTAACCATAGCCATATCCAAAATGAGGATACCCAAATCCAAGTCCGAAACTCGAATAAGGATTCCACCAATTGTATCCCATATAGATGCTTACTCCAAAGTTCCAGGGATTTGGGTCATAAAAATATGAATTGGTATAATAGTCATTGTAGTAGCTGCCATATAAATAGGGGTCGTAAAATCTGCGGATACGTGCCGAATATGCATAGTCATAGTAATCATCGTTATTATATTCAGTATACAGGTTATTGTTTGATGCATCCTGTTGATATTCAGAATAATAACTTGTGTCCTGATTCGTATTGGACTCATTCTGGTTATAAACATTTGGATTCGCCTGAGGCGAAGTTACTACCACAGCATGTTTAGCTGGAGGTGGTTGATTTCCGGGCGAATAGTATACATCGTCGTAATTAGCTACAGGGTAAATTGTGGTACATGCTGACATGCCCAACATAATAGTTGCAAGGATTAAAATGTATTTCATGGCGACCTCCTTATTATTTTGGCTTCTTTCGAAGCTTGTTTTATTGTAAACAGAGAGATAATTTTTGTAATTTTGTTGTCTGTTAACACTCTAAAAAGCACAATTATCATACCACAATTTACAAAATGGCAAAAGATTTTACTACACGCGAAGAGAATTATTCTCAATGGTATAACGAACTGGTAATAAAAGCTGAATTGGCTGATAACTCAGCCGTTCGGGGTTGCATGGTTATAAAACCTTATGGCTATGCTATTTGGGAGAAAATCCAACGTGTTCTTGACGATATGTTTAAAGAAACCGGGCATCAGAATGCATATTTCCCGCTTTTTATACCAAAATCATTTTTTAGTAAAGAAGCCTCACATGTTGAAGGCTTCGCCAAAGAGTGTGCCGTTGTTACACATTACAGGTTAAAAACTTCACCTGATGGGAAAGGCATAATGGTTGATCCTGATGCTAAACTGGATGAAGAACTGATTGTCCGCCCGACTTCCGAAACTATTATCTGGGATACCTATCGCACCTGGATTCAATCCTACCGCGATTTACCACTTCTTATAAATCAATGGGCCAATGTTGTACGTTGGGAAATGCGTACCCGTTTGTTTTTGCGTACCACCGAGTTTTTGTGGCAGGAAGGGCATACGGCTCATGCAACGGAAGCTGAAGCTATCGAGGAAACCGAAAGAATGATTAATATATATGCTGAATTTGCCGAAAAATGGATGGCAATGCCTGTATTGAAAGGGATAAAATCACCAAACGAACGTTTTGCAGGTGCCGTCGAAACATATTGTATCGAAGGCCTTATGCAGGATGGAAAAGCTTTGCAGGCCGGAACTTCACATTTTCTTGGTCAGAATTTTGCCAAAGCCTTCGATGTGCAGTTTCTAAGCAAAGAAAATAAACTTGAATATGTCTGGGCTACTTCATGGGGCGTTTCAACCCGCCTGATGGGAGCTCTTATTATGACACATTCCGACGACCATGGATTGGTTCTGCCTCCAAAACTTGCTCCTATACAGGTAGTTATAATCCCGATTTTTAAAAATGAGGAGCAACTTGCCCAAATATCAAAAACAGCAAATAATATCGTAAAGAAACTGAAAGCCTTGGGCATCAGCGTTAAATTTGACGATCGCGACACTCAAAAACCAGGCTGGAAGTTCAACGAATACGAATTTAAAGGCGTTCCTGTACGTTTGGCGTTGGGCCCTCGCGATCTGGAAAATGGTACCGTGGAGGTTGCACGCCGCGATACGCTTGAAAAATCGGTTTACCAGATTACCGATATTGAGCATAAAATCAGCCATTTGCTCGAGAGCATCCAGGAAAATCTATTTCAGAAAGCGTATGATTTCCGCGATGAAAATACAAATTCGGTTGATACCTGGGATGAGTTTGTTGCTTTGCTTGACGGGAAAGGCGGTTTTATTTCAGCCCATTGGGACGGAACAACTGAAACTGAACAACGTATTAAAGACGAAACCAAAGCCACCATCCGCCTGATACCTATCGATGGGAAAATGGAAGAAGGCAAATGCATCCTCACCGGTAAACCATCGAAACAAAGAGTGATTTTTGCCCGTTCGTATTAGTACCTGAATACAATAAACCCAACATCCATGCCAATAAGTACTTTAGGAGTTATTCCTGCCCGTTATGCTTCAAGCCGTTTTCCAGGTAAGCCATTGGTTATGATTGATGGGAAAAGCATGATCATGCGGGTGTACGAGCAAACCTTAAAAACTACTGTATTGGACCGGGTAATTGTATCTACTGATGATGACCGCATTTTCAATCATGTGAAAGATTGTGGTGGAGAAGTGATGATGACCGCTGAATCGCATATGTCGGGAACTTCGCGTATCGGAGAAGTTGTTAAGAATCTTTCTTTTTTAGGTAAATGCCCTTACGATGTTGTAGTGAATATTCAGGGCGATGAACCATTTATTGATCCGGCTCAGATTGATCTGGTTGTTTCGCTGTTCAGCAATCCCGAAGTAATTATAGGCACCCTAATCCGAAAAATAGAGGACAGCGAAGACCTTTTAAATCCGAATGTTGTGAAAGCTGTTATTGATAATAACGGGAAAGCCATGTATTTCAGCCGTTCCGCTATACCGTACCTTCGCGGAACTCCTCCGGATTCCTGGTTAGATCATCAGGATTATTACAGGCACATAGGTTTGTATGCTTACAGGGCATCAGTTTTAAGCCTCATTTTAAATCTACCGGAGGCTCCTCCGGAGAAGGCCGAATCGCTTGAGCAATTGCGCTGGTTATACAATGGATTCAGTATTCATACTGCTATTACTGATATAGAGACAGTTGGCATCGACGTTCCCGAAGATTTACTGAAACTTACTAACAATGCTTGATAATTAAGGCCCGATTGTATTATATTAGCAGACTGAAAATACGAATACTTTAATGATAACAAGGCATATAACTGATTTACTGTATAATCACGAATGTGTGATTGTTCCGGGCCTGGGTGGCTTTCTGAAAGCTTATACTCCGGCCACGATTCATCCACTTACTCATGAATTCCGTCCACCTTCGGGAAATGTTGCTTTTAATGCCGGTCTGTCAGGTAACGACGGTCAACTGGCCAATCATATTGCATTAGTGGAAAAAACTACCTATCATGATGCTCTTTACGAGATTAAAATGTGGGTTGATGAATGTTATATATCTGTAAAAAAAGGCGAAAAGGTTGTTATTGAAGGGATCGGTGAACTTTTTATGAATTCATCCAGGAAAATAGAGTTCATTCCTTCTTCGGAGGTTAATTTCAACACTGATTCGTTTGGACTACCGGTATTTTTTGCCAAAGCCAAGGAATCTTTTGTTTTACCTAAAATTCAATCAACCATGCATTCTCACAGGAATGCAAAATTGAGCCGACTGATTCCTGAAACTTTGAAATGGGCTGCAGTATTGGCTCCTTTTGTTGCCTTTGTTTTATGGGGGTCTCTTAATGGCAATATCATTGATAATTATGTACATAATTATACCGGGATGTATTCGTGGGTTCGTTCTACACCTGGTAAAACTACAACCGAGAAAGCGGTTACGCCCCAAGTAGTAGTAAAAGAGAATTCTGTTCCTGAATTCGTGCAGTCGCCGGCAGGGATTTTAGCCGAACAAAATATATCGTTTGAACCGGGTATTATTTCTAACTCAGAACTTGTCCAGAATAAAATTACAATTGTTTCCCCTGTTGCGGTTGATGCTATAGAACCAAATACAAGTGAACAGGATTATTTTATTATCGGAGGCGCTTTTCGCGATCAGAATAATGCACTTAAACTTATCACTACTCTCCGGCAACAAGGATACCCTGCAGTTGTTGTCGATACAACCCCCAGTGGCTTGTATATTGTAAGTATGAAAGGATTTACTGATTATTACGAAGCAACAAATCAGCTAAGAGAAATCAAAAAAGCAGGATTTGAATCCTCCTGGATACTCAAAAAACGCAGAGGATAGGAGTTTTTATTCGTTTTCGCTAATCTTTGTTTCACATACATCTTCAAAAAAATATCGTACACTTGGCTAAGAGGAAACTTCAGCGGTTTGCTGAAAATGCAACTTTTAATCATTTTTTTCAACCCGGCTGGGAAGAACTTTCCGCCGGATTTTCTTTGTGTGGAAAATGGAACGATGATTTCTTCAGGAATACCAATCCTGTTATTATTGAAATAGGCTGTGGAAAAGGGGAGTATACGGTTGATTTATCCGATAAATACCCTAATTGCAATTTTATAGGAATTGATAAAAAAGGTGCCCGCATGTGGCGTGGTGCTAAAACAAGCATCGAGGAAAATCGCCCGAATGTAGCTTTTATTCGTATACGTGCCGAAAATATAGGTAAGGTTTTTGCTCCGGCCGAAGTAGATGAAATATGGATCACTTTTCCGGAGCCTCAGCCAAACAGTCCCAGGCATAGTAAACGTTTTACTTCCCCGCAGTTTATCAACAGGTACAGGCAGGTTTTAAAGCCAGGAGGCATTATTCATCTGAAAACGGATAATGATATGTTCTATAATTATACTTTAGATGTAATCAGCGAAGGGGGGCATCATCTGATTTACAAAAACTGCGACCTCTATTCAAATTCAGGCGATCCTGAAGTGAAGGACGTGATTGATGTGCAAACTCATTATGAGAAAATCTGGCTCGAACAGGGGCTAACAATCAAATATCTCAGATTCCGCCTTTGTGAACAGTAATTAGTATTTTTGGATACTACAATTCATTAGGTATGAATTCATATGATTTAGCATTCTATTAAATAAATACTGTGGCTGACGAAATCTCATTTTACGAAAAAGTGTATGCGGTTGTGGAACTTATTCCTTACGGCCGGGTTACATCTTATGGTGCTATCGCCCGTTACCTTGGAACCGGTGGCTCATCCCGAATGGTCGGATGGGCTATGAATGCATCTCATCAAAAGCTTCAGCATATTCCTGCACACAGGGTAGTCAACCGTAACGGGCTGCTTACCGGGAAACATCATTTTGGAGGACAGGATACCATGCAGCAACTACTAGAGAGCGAAGGAGCTATTATTGAAAACGATCAGATTGTTAATTTTAAGGATATCTATTGGGAGCCATCAAAGGAACTTGAATTGTAATAGTGTATTTCATATTGTATTGTAAATTGACCTCGGATAAAGAAAGATCTATTCTTCCTTATTAAGCAGTACATGCTTTTTCACCACCGTGATCATGCTTTGATTTCAAAATCATTCATTATGTGGTCTGTTTAAAATAAATTTTATGCATCGATTGTGATTTGTTTACTGAAATGAATTTTTTTGAAAACGAACATTTATTTTAAAAAAGTATAAAAAATATTGATGTTGATATAAAAAAAACAGGGGGTAGATGAATAATAAATCAAAAATATTGTAAATAATATTTAAAAAATAAGGTGATTGGGGAAATAATACTACTTTTGCAAAACAATCATTAAATCCAAATTTATGGCAACCTTACGTTTCAAGGCATTAGAAGATGCAATTACAAGAAGACCAATTGAAGTAGCCGCTCCTGGCGAAAAAACCTCTGATTATTTTGGACAATGTGTCTTTGACAGGATCACAATGGAAAAATATCTTCCAAATGATGCTAACAAAGCTGTACTGGATGCCATAGATCTTGGTAAACGTATTGATATGAAACTGGCTGACCAGATTGCAATGGGAATGAAAAGCTGGGCAATGAGTCTTGGGGCCACACACTATACTCACTGGTTTCAGCCACTTACCGAAAATACTGCGGAAAAACATGATTCATTTACTGTTCCTACAGGTCGCGGAACTGCTATAGAGGTTTTCTCAGGTGAATTACTGGTTCAGCAGGAACCGGATGCATCGAGTTTTCCCAGCGGCGGAATTCGTAATACTTTCGAAGCCCGCGGATATACCGCCTGGGACCCGTCTTCACCGGCTTTTGTTATGGATGATACGCTGATTATACCAACTATATTTATTTCCTATACCGGAGAAGCACTTGATTATAAAACTCCTCTTTTGAAAGCATTGCATTTCCTGGATAAAGCTGCAGTTGAAGTTTGCCAGTATTTTGATAAGGATGTTACCCGGGTTAATAGCAACCTGGGATGGGAGCAAGAATATTTCCTTGTTGACGAAGCAGTATTTAATGCACGCCCTGATCTTGTACTGACTGACCGCACACTTATGGGCCATGCTTCTGCTAAAAACCAGCAGTTGGAAGATCAATATTTCGGACAAATCCCAAGCAGGGTGCTTGCTTTTATGAAAGATATGGAATATGAGGCTTATAAACTGGGAATTCCTATCAAAACCCGCCATAATGAAGTTGCGCCTAACCAGTATGAATTAGCACCTATATTTGAGGAGACAAATCTTGCGAATGATCATAATCTTTTGATTATGATGCTAATGCGCAAGGTGGCTGGTCGTCATAATTTTAAAGTATTACTTCATGAGAAGCCTTTTGCTGGTATAAACGGTTCAGGGAAACATAACAATTGGTCGGTTTCAACCAATACAGGCGTTAATCTTTTATCACCTGGAAAAACACCGAGATTAAACCTGCAGTTTTTAACATTCCTTGTTAATACACTGGTTGCTGTTCATAAACACAATGCTCTGCTCAAAGCTTCCATAGCTTCTTCGGGTAACCAGCACAGGCTAGGAGCAAATGAAGCTCCTCCTGCTATTATTTCTGCATTCCTGGGACAACAGTTAACAAAAATGCTTGATGAAATTGAGCTGAGAGTAACTGATGAAAAAATGTCGCCCGAAGAAAAAACAGCTATTAAACTCGACATTGGGAAAATCCCTGAGATTTTACTCGATAATACCGACCGTAACCGTACTTCACCATTTGCATTTACCGGAAACCGCTTCGAATTTCGTGCAGTCGGCTCATCGGCAAACTGTGCTTCGGCCATGATCCCGCTCAATGCTGCTCTTGCTGTTCAATTAGTTGATTTTAAAGAAGAAGTGGATGCAATAATCGAAAAGGGAGTTAAAAAAGATGAAGCTATTTTCAGGGTGTTACGCCGCTTAATTAAAAAATCAAAAGCAATTCGCTTCGATGGGAATGGATATAGTGAAGAATGGAAAGTTGAAGCAGCTAAGCGTGGTCTCGATTGTGAAGCTGTAGTTCCTCTAATCTACGATGCCTACCTGACACCCCAATCCCGTGAGCTTTTTAAACGTGCAAACGTTTACACTGATGTAGAAATGGAAGCCCGTACCGAAGTCCGGCATGATCTTTATATTAAGAAAGTACAGATCGAATCACGCGTATTGAGCGACCTTGCTATGAATCATATTTTGCCCACAGTGATTGAATACCAGGCTATGCTGATCAACAGTACACAGGGACTTAAAAACCTGTATAGTCCAAAAGAGTATGATTTATTGGCATCACGAAGGCTTAAACTGATCAAAGAAATTTCAGACTATATTGAAAATATTGAAGATAAGCTTAATGAAATGCTTGAAGCAAGAAAACAGGCAAATACTATCGAACATGCCCGTGAAAAAGCCCTGGCATATGCAACTAAAGTATTCCCGTTCTTTGATGAAATCCGCTATCATATTGATAAACTGGAGTTGATAGTTGACAATGAAAAATGGCCTCTGCCTAAATACCGTGAGCTTTTATTTGTCAAGTAAAATGAAATAACAGAGTTCTCTATTTCTTGCATTTTTGATATTACCCCCATCTGAAAATTTATTTCAGCCGGGGGTTTTTCTTTATCAGTTACGCCTAAATGAAGCCCTTTAGGTGTCTCAACTGGTGTTGAACTCCTTATTAAAGTAGGTTCTGTTTAAAAAATGTAAAAAAGAGGAGATTAAGTAATGAATAGAAAATCTTAGTTCCAGGTTCCGGGTACCAAGTTCTAAGGCTGACATATCTTCAAATATAAATCACATAAAATTATCAGCCACAAAACCTAAAACTGTGAGGAGGCACTTGGCACACGGCACTTGGTACTAATGAATAGATTTGAAAAAATTCCACATTATCTTAAACGCAACCTTAAATTATAAATATTTACTCTCGCATATCATTAATTAATTTATCTTTACACGTTCTAAATAAAAATAAGTCAATAAAAAATGGCAATAAGTAAAGAACAGGTAATCAATGCGTTGAAATTTGTCCATGACCCTGATTTACACAAAGATGTTGTATCATTGGGTATGATTGAGGACATCGAAATAGAAGGAAATAAAGTCAGACTGAAATTGGTTCTTACAACCCCGGCCTGCCCGATGAAGGATAAAATGAAGAATGACTGCGTTAAAGCTATTCAGGGAAGAGTTGATCCTTATGCAGAAGTTGAAGTTGAATTAACCTCACGTACTACAACCCGCAGGGGCCCTGATGATACTATGCTTAAAGGGGTTAAAAATATTATTGCAATTGTTTCAGGAAAAGGTGGCGTTGGAAAATCAACCGTAGCTGCAAACCTGGCAGTAGCTTTATCAAAACTTGGAGCAAAAGTCGGATTGCTGGATGCTGATATCTATGGACCTTCGGTACCTCTGATGTTCGACCTGGTTGATGCACGTCCGAGTGCCCGGGAGGAAGATGGCAAGACTATCCTTGAACCCATTGTGAAATACGGTATAAAGTTATTATCAATCGGATTTTTTGTTGACCCTAAAAAAGCTTTGGTTTGGCGTGGCCCGATGGCTTCCAATTATCTTACACAGATGCTTACAGGTGGTGATTGGGGTGAACTGGATTACCTTGTAATTGATATGCCCCCCGGAACCGGTGATATACACTTAACTCTGGTACAGACTGTTCCTGTTACAGGAGCTGCAATCGTAACTACACCACAGGAAGTTGCGCTCGCCGATGCCCGCAAAGCATATAACATGTTTACAACCGACAGCATAAAAGTTCCAGTGTTAGGTCTTGTTGAAAATATGGCCTGGTTTACACCTGCCGAACTTCCTGAAAACAAATACTATATTTTTGGTAAGGAAGGCGGAAAACGCTTTGCTGAAGAAATTGGTGTTCCACTTCTTGGTCAAATTCCTCTTGTACAAAGTATTTGTGAATCAGGCGACAGCGGAAACCCGGTAGCAACTTTGGATGATTCTTCCCCCGTTGCCCTGGCTTTTCGGAATCTGGCTGAATCAGTAGCCCAGCAGATCGCAATCCGCAATGCTAATCTGGATCCTACACAAATAGTAGAGATCAAATCATAAGATTAAATCTTTGTTTCAGATCGATCAGATTAAAAAAATACTTTAAAATCATAATACAATAAGCATATGTCAGAATTAGAAACCAAAGTAATAAATGTAATTGAACAGATCCGGCCCTACCTGCAGGCTGACGGTGGTGATATCAGTTTTGTGGAACTTACGTCAGATAACG
>JBBQGD010000079.1:0-14797 GCA_038322655.1 Bacteroidales bacterium
AAACGTCGGTGCATTGAAATCAGGAAATCTCAAACTTGTCGAAGAAGATATCAGGGCAATTAAAAGAGCATGTCGGAGTACTACTATTTTGAAAGTAATCCTTGAAACCGGTTTGCTGACTGAAGCTGAAAAAATTCTGGCTTGTGAAATTGCTAAAAAAGCGGATGCCGACTTTGTGAAAACCAGCACAGGGTTTGCAGGCAGCGGTGCAACAATTCAGGATATAGTGCTGATGCGACGAATCGTCGGTCCTAAAATGGGTGTGAAAGCCAGCGGAGGTATTAAAACTTTCGATCAGGCAATTGCACTTATCAATGCAGGGGCAAGCAGGTTGGGTTGCGGGGCAAGTGTTGCAGTAATTACCGGTGCTGAGTCGCTGGGGAATTATTAGTATTTTCATTTATTTACAAGGGGGTAATTTAATTGATGACATTTATTAATGTTGTGGAATTCTGATTTTACATCATTTGACTAAAACCTGAGATTTTGCAAATAATTTAACCTTGCGATTTCATTTAATCGCGGCAATTCCTTGGTGTTCCTCTACATTTCATTTTTCACATGCCCGCAACCGGTTTTCCTTAAAGGAGCTTTCATGCGTATTTGGATGTAAATTTTTTTGTCATTTTCTCATGGTGAAAAAACGGTTCTATACCAGATTTTTTAAAATATGGCAGGCTTTACCTTGTTCATGATAAAGCCTTTTAAACTATGACTTGAATTTTCTTGCTATCTTTGCAGACTTTTTACGAAACAATAAGTCTTAATTTTACTCGGTGAAATAATTTGTATAGTCGTTTTACTAATCGAAATTAAAGTGCAATACTCATTGAAAAATACATACCCTTTTTAAAATTAAATTTGCGAATAAACTCCTCTTACCATGGGTGAAAAAGTTGATCAGTTTAATGAATACCGTAGCAGGATGAATGATCGCATCCTTTCGGTTGATAATAAAGTAGTGAAACGGATTTTTAATGTTGATACCAACGCGTATACTGGGGGTGCTTTGCCGGTAAAAACAAAAGAATTATTGGGATTGGTGGCTTCACTGGTTTTGCGTTGTGATGATTGTATCAAATACCACCTTTTAAAATGCAAGGAAAATAATGTTTCGGAAGAAGAGCTCTTTGAGGTATTAGGTATCGCTACCCTTGTAGGTGGTACTATTGTAGTTCCTCATATGCGCCGGGCTGTGGAGTTTTGGGACGATTTGAAAATATGACATAGAATAATACCTGACTTACTGATTGCGTTTTACAAACTCGCCGCTTGAACCTTAGTTGAAGGTTACATTTTTAAAAAATTACTTTTGATTTGTCACACCCTGTGAATTCAGGCTTTTATGCCAGGATGTAATATAATTTTCATCTTTTTTCTGTGGCACAGGCTTTGATTTAGCTGTTACAATATGAAAAATACCTGGTTAAAAACTTTTGTATTATCGATACTAAGCCTGCTTTTTTATCTGACATCAGGTACGTTAATGTATTGCCATGCCCAGGATCTGACAAAAATAATGGGAATCGTCCGCGATGCTCAAACCGGGGATACACTTCCATTCGTTAGTATTTATTTTAAAAACACCCAGATTGGTACAACAACTGGCTTCGATGGCAAGTTTTCGCTCGAATCGCGCAAAGCTACCGATACTTTGGTAGCTTCATACATCGGTTTTGTAACAAGTTACATCCCTATTCAGCTTTACCGTTTCCAGACATTAGATATTGATTTGGAACCCGATAGATACGAGCTTTCAGGAGTCGTTATTCGCCCCGGTGAAAACCCGGCTGAAGTACTGTTGCGAAAAATAAATGATCACAAGCCTCAGAATGATCCGGACAAAGTTGAAGCATATAATTGCCAGGCTTATACAAAAATGCAATTTGACGTAAATAACCTGAGTGAAAAATTTCAGAACCGTCGGGTCCTTGAGCCATTTAAGTTTGTATTTAACCAGATTGATACCAGTGTAATAAACGGGAAAGTGTATCTGCCGGTGATGATTTCAGAAGCATTTTCGGATCTCTATTACAGGAAAACACCCAGGGATCGGAAAGAAATAATTAAAGCCTCGCAGATATCCGGAATCGAAAATCAAACCATGTCGCAGTTTGTGGGGAATATGGCTCAGGATATTAAAGTGTATGATAATTTTATAAGCCTGTTTCAGAAAAATTTTGTCAGCCCTATTGCATCAATGGGGTTGCTTTATTACAAGTATTACCTTATCGATTCAACATTCATTGATAACAACTGGTGCTATAATATTATGTTCAAGCCCCGGCGTAAACAGGAATTGGCATTTACCGGAAATTTGTGGGTACACGATACGACATATGCCATTAAAAAACTGGAAATGCGTATGGCCGGAGACGTGAATCTCAACTTTGTGAACGATCTGATGATTTCACAGGAATTCGGTAAAGTAAATAGTGATAGGTGGATGCTTACCCGAGAACAAACTGTAGCCGATTTTAATGTTATAGTGGATTCAAAAATCACCATGGGCTTCTTTGGAACCCGCACCGTTTTGTATTCAGGGTACGACTTTACTCCTGCCAGTGATGAGAAAATATATTCGATGCCGACTAATATTGTTGTGATGGATGATGCAAATCGTAAAGATGCTGAGTTCTGGAAAAAATCACGCCCCGAAGCACTTACTCACCGTGAAGCTGCAGTTTACAGGTTAAGTGATACGTTAAAACAAATGCCCCTTTTCAGAACATATGTTGATATTATAAAAATGGTTGTTACAGGCTATTATGTCAAAGGAAATTTTGAATGGGGCCCTTATTCATCAACATATAGTTTTAACCAGATTGAAGGAAGCCGTTTGAGGGTAGGTGGTCGTACAAGTAACGATTTTTCGACCAAACTGATGCTTAATGGTTACCTGGCATATGGAACCCGCGATCAAAACTTCAAGTACAGTGCCGGGTTTATGTATATGTTGGGGAAGTTACCAGACCGTGTGCTAACTGCCTCGTATAAACATGATGTTGAACAGTTGGGGGCCTCAGAAAATGCATTCAGGCAGGATTTTATTCTGAACTCTATTTTCCGTCGGAACCCGCAGGATAAATTGTCCGTGGTTTCTCAATATAAAGGATCGTATAAACATGAATGGTTTACGGGGTTTTCAAATACTTTTACCTTTACAAGTCGTAATATTTCAACTCTCAAAGGTGCAGGGATTTATTTATATGATCCTGTTTCGCAAGATTATGTGCTGACTGAACATATTACAACCACTGAATTTTCATTAGGGTTACACTATGGATTTCGAGAAAAACAACTTGCCGGAGAGTTCGAACGGATTGTAGTTAGCACGCCTTATCCTGTATTTAACCTGAAATATGCATTTGGAGTAAAAGTGTTATTTAATGGAGAATATGAGTATCACAGTTTGAGCGGAAATGTATCACAATGGTTTAGCTTCCTGTCAGCGGGCTGGTTGAAGTATAATATTGAAGCCGGAAAAATCTGGGGCAAGTTGCCTTTCCCTCTAATAGAAATACTTCCCGGTAACGAAACTTTTTACCACGATGATTATGCTTTTAACCTGATGAACTATTATGAGTTTATAGCCGATGAATACTTATCATATCATGTAATTTATCATATGGAAGGATTGTTTCTGAACCGTATTCCGCTTATCCGTAAACTGAAATGGCGTGAGGTAGCACAGTTTAAAGGAACGATGGGGCGCACAACAGCTGATAATCAATTTTATAATCAATTGCCCGAAGGTGCCTATTTTATAAGTAAGCCTTATATGGAAGCGGGAATTGGGATTGAAAATATTTTTCGCTTTCTGAGGATTGACGCAGTGTGGAGGTTGACATACAATGATCATCCTAATATCAAACCTTTTGGAATTATGTTCTCAATGAATTTCGATTTTTAGGTAAGGTTAAGTATTTCTTATTCTCATTGAATGTGAAACCAGGAACGCTCTCTTAATATTTGTTATGCAAACACGAATCATAGCACCTCTGACTCTTCAAACAAATTTTACTACCTTTACCGCGTGAATGACAATATATGATATTACGTACCGAAGATTTAGTTAAAAAATACCGTCAGCGTACTGTTGTTAACCATGTTTCCATACAAGTGGAGCAAGGAGAGATTGTCGGGCTTCTTGGCCCGAACGGAGCCGGGAAAACTACTTCATTTTACATTATTGTTGGTTTGATAAGGCCTCTCCAGGGAAAAGTTTTCCTCGACGATCGGGAAATTACCAGGGAGCCTGTTTACCGCCGGGCTCAGATCGGTATCGGCTACCTGGCGCAGGAAGCTTCTATTTTTCGTAAACTCAGTGTTGAAGATAATATCAAGGCAGTTCTTGAATTTACTAAACTTAATAAAAGTCAACAGGCCGAAAAACTAGAGTCGTTACTCGATGAGTTTGGCTTATACCAAGTGCGCAAGAATATGGGGATACAACTTTCGGGGGGCGAGCGACGTCGTACCGAAATAGCCCGGGCACTGGCTACTGATCCGAAATTTATTTTACTCGACGAACCCTTTGCCGGAGTCGACCCTATTGCAGTTGAAGATATTCAGAATATTGTTGTTAAGCTTAAAGCTAAAAATATCGGTATCCTTATTACCGACCACAACGTACACGAAACATTAAACATTACCGACCGAGCTTACCTTTTGTTCGAAGGTTCAGTGCTCAAATCGGGCTCAGCCGAAGACCTTGCTAACGACGAACAGGTACGAAAGGTTTATCTGGGTAGTAATTTCGAATTGAGAAGATAGACACTCCGACCCGCTTATTTTTATTTCAATCAACAATCCCGGAAATTTCTTCCTTAATGGGGAATATCTTGTTATAAATACTTGTTAATGAGAAGAAACTTAATGTACTGGTTGAATACCTGGTTTAAATATAAGCGACAATACAATGTATGCCAGTATTATTAGCGGAATGGCTGAAAAGGTAATCAGTATAAATGAAATCAATGCAATAAGGACGAGGATAAACTGTGGTTTGTTTTCAGAAAATTTTAGGTTGCTGAATTTAAGCGATATCAACGGGATTTCCGAAACAAGCAGTAAACTCATACCAACAGCAATAACAGCAAGCACATAATAATTGTCGGTAATTGCTGTAAGCCACGACAGTGAATCGCTATACCCGGCCTGCATTTTAATAAGTGGTAGCGAGCCAAGAAACAGTGCATTGGCAGGTACCGGCAAACCAATAAAAGAAGTTGTTTGTCGCGTATCGAGATTAAACTTCGCCAGCCTTACAGCTGAAAGCACAGGGATGATCAGTGCTATTAATGCGAAAATATTGACATAAGCATATGTGCCTGCTGCTGGAACATTCTGACTATTCGACATAAGCTGGTAAATAATGATTCCCGGAAGTACACCGAATGAAACCACATCGGCCAGTGAATCCAGTTCTTTCCCGATTTCACTTTTAACGTGAAGCAGTCGTGCCATCAGCCCATCCAGAAAATCAAAAAAGGCTGCAATAACGATAAAATATGCTGCGTAATCAATCCGGTATTGTAGGGCAATGATAATACCAATGCATCCGCTGAAAAGGTTCAACGTAGTAATAAAGTTAGGGATATGTTTTTTCAAAACAGCTTATTTTTAGCATTTGCGAAGTGGTAAAATTAACAAAATTGTAGTTTGGTTTGTTAATCAAATTACCTGCAGTTCATTTAGGAATCAGAATTGGCTTTTTATTCAGGAATTTGTTTATATCTAAAAGTATTCATATTTTTGTTAATCAGGAACGCCGTTTTTGAATATGAGGATTTACAGGATGAAAAGAAAAAATTCAACGTTTTTATGTTCCTTTTGATAGTATCATTTTGACAAAATAACCGCAAAAATATGGCAGAAAATATTCAATCGTTGGGATATTTGTTAAAAAAAGAGAAGCTCGCTACGCTGGCTTCAGATCCGGAATTCCCGGAACTTCTCCTCGAAAGTCTCGAACCTTTTCCTGGTTATAATGAAGAATACTTTGTACCGACAAGAGATGGAGATCAGCATCCGAAGTCTGTTTTTATGGTGATCAAAAATTTTGACGTATGCCACGAAGATGATTTCATTCGAATATGCATGCATATAAAGCGGGATCACCGGATAAATTTTGAAGCTGCTCTTAGCAGTATTCTCCTGTTTAATGAAACAACTACTACCATTCGTGTAATTATGGAAGATTACAGCCAATTGCAGGAGCTGATCAGCCATTTCAAAGAGGTAGGGGTGAAATTTCAACCTTCAAAACAAATTAAACCTTACCCAAGCCTGATTAAAATACGACGCTTTTTTGATCTGGAATTTATGGCCGAAGGTATTTACAAAGACCTTGACAGGTTAGATTCCTATTTTTTTACCGTACCTTTATATATGACATGGGATGAATTTGAAAAGGCAACCATTTCGATTCGTAATAACTTTACTTACAAGACCTACGATGCAGCACAGGCTGCCGTTTATAAAAAGCATGGAATAGTTGAACTTATACGTATATACGACCGCAAGGCCGACATTCACAAACTTCAGTCTCTTCAGCAAAAATACCTGATAGAGGTTGGACGTAAATAAACTTCGGACAGGTTCCGAATGAACTTTCGCTTTTTATAAAATGAATAGTAAAGTGAAGAGTGACGAATTCAATAAACTAACAATCTTCAGGCAAGTAGAACTTTTGTTCGAAAAAGGCCGGCATGTATTAAGCAGGATTTACATGTTTTATAATGTGCATTTGTACACACTGTCAGGCTTTTATGCCGAAATATGGTATCGCCAGGCAGATAATAAAATTGAACGTGTTATAATTCTGGATGAATCGGATGTACTCGATTTATACGATACCCAGATTGGACTGAGCGATATCTCAGGAAGTATAGGAACAAAAGATTAAATAATCTAATAATTCCTATAAAGTTTAAAAATCACCTATCCTTTAGCACTAATACTGTCGAGCCTTGGCAAATCCAGCAAGGTGATGGATTTATTATTCATTTCAATAATCCTGTCATCTTTGAAATCCTTCAGGATACGTATTACACTTTCGGTGGACATGCTGGTCAGGTCACTTAAGTCGCTGCGCGTTAGAGGTAAATCGAACGATTCAGATTTAAAAATTTTTCGTGAAAGACATAGCAGAATATCAGCAAGGCGACCATGCAATTGTTTGTGAGTCAGGTTGAAAAAACGACCATACGATTGTGAGGTGCTTTCATTTACTATATTCAGAATTCTGTAGGCAAACAAAGGATTTTGCTTAAGTAATTGCTTAAATATCTGGACATCAATCAACCGGACACTCGAATCTGTATAAGTGGATATGCTGTATAAAAAGGTGTCGTTTCCTTCATATAATGATTGCACTCCCAAAAGGTTCTTTTGAGGGGTAATAGTCAAAATTAAATCTTTGGGATTCCCTTCCAGGTATATTTTTACCAATCCTTTTTCAAGATACATGATATGGGATGCAAACGAGCCCTGTTTGCTAACCATTTCACCTTTCTTATAATTTATAAGTACCGATCTGGTATCGACCAACTCCTTTTCATCCGGTGTCAGCAAGTCGAAGCATGAAACTTCATATACATTTGGGACACAAGTGTCAGAAACTGATAATGACATATTTTTTCTTATAATTCGGGATAAAAGTACGTTAAAGAATTTGGATTTTTATGATTCTCATCATGTTTTTATACTTGTTCAAAGTTTTTTTGAAATTGAAGTCAGTGTTTTTATTCTCATTTTTCGGATTCAATTATCTAAATTTACAGCGGCGTTGCCAATATTGTATTCAATACAACAAATTGCGATTCTGTCTTCTTTTGCATACAAATGAAATTATTAACTATCTACGCTCAGAATTCCAGATGATAATTGATGAGACTTTTGAAATAATTAAAACCAGGTATGGCCAACGGTTAAATACTATTATCATTGAAAAACTTGTTGCGGGTATCTTTTTTACTGCTATAAAATTATCAAATGGATATAGCGGACTTGCAGCCAATGATTTGAATACGCTGGATTGCTGCGCACATAACCGCAACAGGGGCTTTGGCGATTTTACGCCAGGGAATTTTTATGGGCTTAAAGTGATTGATTTACTTAACCTGAACGATCAGTCGAGTTTTATAAAAACAATTCAATTAGCTTGCCTCAATGCCCTTTCGGCTGAACTGATGACAGAAGCAAAGTACAGGATTATCGAAAACCTTGATCCGATCGAATTAATCGACTTAACGGAAAAGAAACAAGTATGCGTAGTTGGGGCCTTTTTATCTTATATCAGGAAAATAGCTGAGAGTAATTCAACACTAAAAATAATTGAACTAAACGAAAACGCAATCCCCGAAGAGTATCGCCGATATTTTGTTCCTGCAGAGTTTTCGGCAGAAGTAATGGCACATTCCGATGTTGTGATAATCACAGGATCGTCTCTCTCCAACCACACATTGGATAGCCTTTTGGGTTCTTTACCTTCAAATGTGCAGGTACTGTTAGTTGGTCCAACCAGCAGCCTGTTGCCTGATGTTCTCTATGATCATGGAGTTAACCTGATCGGGTCTACGCGTATAACTGATCCTGAGAAAATGTTTCAACTCATTGCTGAAGGAGCATCCGGATTTCACTTATTCAGAAGCTGTGCTGTTAAAATCTGCCTGGTAAATGAATCCTGACCGACAACTGAGTATAACCTGGCTCAAAGCAGCTGTGCTGGGTTGCCTTTGGGCTTCGTCCGAAATCGTATTAGGCAGTTTCCTGCATAACATGCATGTGCCCTTCAGCAGTATTTTTCTTACTTCAATCGGGATTATACTGTTGATCTCTGTAAGCTTCCAATGGAAGGAAAATGGGCTGATCTGGCGCTCAGGGCTGATATGTGCACTAATGAAATCGGTTTCGCCCAGCGCAGTTATTTTCGGACCTATGATTGCTATTTTGCTTGAAGCATTCCTGCTGGAATTTTCAGTACGGATTCTAGGTAAAAACATGGTCGGTTTTATGATCGGCAGTTTGCTTGCCATGTCGTGGAATTTCATTCAAAAAATCGGTAACTACCTGATCTTTTATGGCTTTAATATCGTTGATCTTTATGAATCGCTGGTGAAATATGCCGAAAAGCAACTTCAGATGCACTTTAATACGCTATGGATGCCTGTTTTCATATTATGGGTTTTCTATTTGTTCTTTGGATTGTTATCAGCAGGTTTTGGAATTTATATCGGTAAAACGGCTTCCGGGAAGAGTTTGCCCATGCTGAGCTCAGATAAAGAAAAGATGGCTAAAATAAAGTCAAAAAGGGAAACGCCTGATGTTCAGTTCTCACTCTGGTGGCTTTCTTTAAATCTCCTGGGGATGATAAGTGTGCTTTTGTTGATGAATTTAACGAATTTTATATGGTGGTTTACTGTAGGAGTGCTTTTAATCTCAGTTTGGGCTTTTCGCTATCAAACCGCCCTCAGGCCTCTGCTTAAGCCAAAATTCTGGATTTTCTTTATTTCTATAACCATGCTTTCCAGTTTTCTGTTTGCTAAATTTCAACCGGATGGAATTACTGTTGCAAACGGACTTTACATTGGATTGCAGATGAATTTTCGCGCTGCCATTATGATTGTTGGCTTTTCGGTAGTTGGTAAAGAGCTGAGCAATCCGGTTATCAGGAATTTCTTTACCCGGACTTCATTCCGGCAATTGCCACTGGCTCTCGAAATATCTTTCGAAACACTTCCTTTTGTGATTGCAAATCTTCCATCGATATCTGATATTTTCCGCAAACCTGTGGGTGTGATCAGGCAGATTGTGTCCCAGTCCGAATTCTGGCTCGAAAAGGTAGCACTTACCATGAAGAAAAAGAGCAACGTGATACTGATTACGGGCGAAATAGGAAGTGGCAAAACGACTTTAGTAAACGCGATATCTTCACGACTTAATATCGCCGAAATTGAAGCAGGCGGAATTATTGCCCCGGCTATTTATTCAAATGGTGTTAAAACGGGATATAATATTATTGATATTTCTACAGGGAATAAAAAACTGCTCTCTCAAACCGATGAAAATGTTGGAATGGCGCAGGTTGGGAAATATTTCTTTATTCAGGAGGCAATTGATTTTGGGTATGAAGCTCTTTCGGTTGAAAAGAACCGCGAAAATAAAATAGTGCTGATTGACGAAATTGGCGCCTGGGAGCTTCAGGGGCAAGGTTGGGCATCAAGCCTGAACGAACTTATTATTCATTGCAATATGCCCTTGATAATAACTGTGCGAAGATGTTTCCTTGAGTTGGTGACCGAAAACTGGTTGCTTCAGGATCCGCTGGTGATTGAAGCAAAAGACGCATCTGCAGATATCGTATTTGATGAAATAGTGAAATTTGCACGACTTTAATTTGCGGGCTTGCCAGCGCCGGACTTTTGTTGCCCGAAACGATGACGGTATCTCATACCTTTACCCTGGCCCTGTCCTTTCCCATTTTGTTCAAAACCATATAGCCCGGCATAAATCTGTGCCAGCTTCAATGTTTGCTCAGGAGTACAAACCTTCTTCAGGTCGAGGAATTGTTTTATGTTGGCCATCTGCAGCTTCTTTTGTTCAATTACCACATCAATGGTAAGTTTTGCCAGAATGGCGGAATCAGTATTTTCTTTTGAAAGTTCTTCCAACAGTTCGGATCTCTTTTCTCTTATTGCTTCAACAATGGGCTCACTCGAAGCCTGGTAAATTGCATTGATCTTATTAACGGCAATCGATTGGTCGGGAGTTAAAGCTAACTCCTGTCGCAAAACAATGCCTCGTTGTATCCCTGAACCGGGTATGGCTTCGTTTATTGGTTTCCGCATATAGATTAAATACGTTGCCAATGCTGTGATATTGATCAGCACCAGGAAGATCAGTATCCAGAAAACAGTGCGGTTATTGTTAAAAATATTCATAGTTACAGGGTTTATTCAGAAAAATAAAAAATATCATCAGTCATAAAGTCAGGAACGTTCAGATCGCTTCTTACAGTCTCTGTCATTTCTTCATTTTGGCTGTATTGCATATTTGTATTGGCATAATCGGAGCCGATCAGGAAGCCGATAGCTATGGCTGCTATTATACCCATGCTCATAAAAGCGGGCTGTAAAATACGTGTGATGGCCGATGACTTTTGCTTATTTTCTAATCTTGACTGTATTCCTTGCATGATTCGGGTTTCGGCAAAAGGCTTTGGCTCTATGGCCTTCTGCTCTTCCATCAAAACCATTACACTTTTAAATTCGGCTACCAGGGCGGCACATTCAGCGCAGTTATTTACATGTGCATCAAGCTGCTTAGTCAGTGCGTGAGGTAATTCATTTTCTACGTAAGCGAATACGTTTTCGTGTAATAACTTGCAGTTTTCCATGCTATTTTTTGTTTGAATATTCAGGGAACTGAACGATTAACACTTTTTGTAGTTTCTTTTTAGCCCGTTGTAATAAAGATTCAACACTGGCCAGGCTGAGGTTCATGATTTCAGTAATTTCCTTGTATGATAATTCTTCATATTTGCTGAGAATAAATGCTGTTTTCTGATTCTCAGGCAGGCTGTTTATGGCTTTTTCGAGAATTTGTTTTCTTTCATTATTCTCAAAAGTTTTGTCGTGTTCCGATGGCTCTTTTATGGTTGCATTGACATTTCCGTCACCTTTTCGGAAAAAGGATTCAAACTGCCGTACAAGTTGCTTCCGTTTATTTTTCCTGATGAAATTGAGCGATTTATTTACGGTAAGCCTGTAAATCCATGTTGATAATGAGGAAGCTCCTTTAAATGATTCTGCTGATTCAAGAATTTCGATACATACATCCTGGGCCAGGTCCTCTGCATCATCCATGTTTTGAAGTAAATGGAAAGCAGTTTTAATTACTTGCTTATGGTATTTGTTTACAAGAAATTGAATGACCTGTTTGTCGCGCTTCAGTATGCCGGTAATCAGTTCCTGGTCAGTCATTAACGGATTGAAAAATAGAGGTTGAAAATTTTATGATATTCAATTTTGTTTTATGTTTCAATAATTTAGTTTGAATAATCCTAATCTTACTTCAAAGATATAATTTTCAACCTCTGTTTTTAGCATTTTTTAATGTGAGCAATAATCTGGTCGTGTGGATATTGTTCACAATGTAAATTTATTTTCTGCAACAATTTCCACGTCCATGGCACTGCCCTTGTCCCTGGCCTTTACCTTGTCTCTGACCTTTACCTTGTCCCTGACCATGCCTGTATTGATTGCCTTGACCGTTTCTGCAAATCCCTGCATTTTTCTTGCCACCATTGGTTCTGTTGTCACAGATGCCGTCGTTGTTTTTGTCAACATAATTGGCGCCGCGTACATTGCCTGATCCGGATTCGAAATTATCGCATATGCCATTGTTATCTTTATCTACAAAATTACCACCACGTCCTTTGCCTGATCTGGTTGCGAAGTTATCGCATATCCCATCCTTGTTTTTATCGATAAAAGCACCTGGAGCAGGATTGGCTGTTGTTTTTTCCTGAACTGCTGGTTTAGCTGGAGTTGTGGCGTTTTGCGACTGAACCTGAACAGCAAAAATCATTATAATTGCTGTTGCCATAAATAATTTTAACTTGTTTTTCATTTTCTATTGATTTTAGTTAAATAATGTGTCTTTTAAGATATAGACACATAGCTCATGAAAAACCAGTGGTAATGAAAATTTAATTTCGTCTCAATCATTTGAAATTAGATGACAAACCTGTTTTATCAGGAAATATAAGGAAAGAATAAAGCTTTACCCCAATAATATATTTGGGCTCGTGGGATTTAACAATTCAAATCGCAATTGTATCAACAGAAGTTTGATCCCATAATGGAGTTTCTATAAATGAATAGAACCTATATCAGAAGTTTTGTAAATAAAATAAGTGCTGGCCTATGAGTGGCCACCAACAATAATCCGCATTATTTTGAGATTAAGCACAAAGAACCGTACAACCTGCCATGGAAAAAATTTGCGCCAGAAACGGGTATTTCTTGTTGGAAGCGGTGGATAAGCTTCGTCTTTATATCCTTTTACTATATTTTTTTTAATCATTTTTCTAAGGATTAAGTGTTTAGTCTGTTATGAAATAAGAGTCTGGAAACTGGTTTTTCTGTTTACTCCGGAATCATCCACCAGAACGGTTTGGCTTTAGCTTTGTAAATAAACATAAAATGCAGCAGCAGTTTAATCCAATGGCCTGCTAACCCAGGTTCTCCGACGGTATAGGAAATATCACGGCCCCATTGAGGATACTTTTCATAATCGGGTACAATGGGAAATACGGTCATCGAAGCAGCCATGCCATCGCGCAAACCATAACCCGACGAAATGATGCATGCAGCCCCCATTTTACCCATCGATGCTTTGTGTTTAAGTTCCTTTCGTCCGGTAAGTATCTGTTCGGCAATGTTCAGAGCTATTATCTTTCCCGTAATTCCTGATGGCATTCCTGTGCGCGGAGGTGTAGGGAAGATAGCCAGCCCGTTCTTATTGGTCATGGGTTTCGAAATAGCGTGAGGCGGAGCAAATGCAATGCCGGCAGCAAAAATATTTTCGAACTTAGGATTTTGGTAAACGGAAGGCCAATCAGCTACCGACCAGTCTTCAAAATCTTTGGGTTGGTAGTTGGCATCAACTTTCATAAAACCATTCCCAGCAAACAGATCAGCAGTAATATCATTTCCATCTTTGGCAAAGGCTTTAATTCCAACTCCTGAAAATGCCGGTATCAGCATAGCAAAATCAAATTCCTGCTCAAGTATTTCTCCATCAAGATTCTGGTAGTGGGCTTTTCCTGCTTCAAGCTTTGTAATTCCGGCACGTTTAATCCATTTTATTCCATATTCAGCCAATATAGATTCGGTAAATATGCGCGTAGAAGTTATATAACCTCCTTTTTTAATAAATGCGCCTCCCATGCCGAAATCACCCACTTCATATTCGTTGGTGATCCATGTTATTTCAGATTTATCATTGAGCTTGCGTTTATTTATTTCAAAAGCCACATTTAATGCATACTCAAAAGCAGCGCCCTGGCATGTGGCCATCGGATGGCCCGTACCTATCAGGAAGCGCTGCTTTTCGCCGTTAGCCATTTTCTCGAGTGCTGCCTGCAATTTCTCCCACGAATGACCAGCATGTGAAAATGTGCATACAGATTCACTGCAGCCTTCGGGACCAAGCCCTTCGGTTGCAGCAAAGTTAAGCTTAGGCCCGGTGGCATTTACCAGGTAATCATATTCTATTTTGTCAGTCTGACCTGTTTTATCTGGCGAGGTATATTCAATGGCAACAAAGGGTTTCAGGTCAGAATCCCCTTCAGGGAATATGGCTGTGGCTTTCGCCTGTTTATATTCAATACCTAGTTTTTTATAAACCGGTGCCAGTTCAAAAGTGACTTGCTTGGCAGTCATCTGGCCTATGCCCACCCATATATTGGAAGGAACCCACTGATATTTCGAATTCGGACTAATCATAATTACTTCATGATTTCGTCCAAGTTTCCGCTTTAGTATTTGTGCGGAGGTATGCCCGGAAATGCCGGCACCCAATACTACTACTCTTGCCATAATTGACTATTTTAAAAAGAAGACTGGAAATGCGAAAATTAGATGGCGATATATTTTTCTTTTGGGGTCTTACAAAATTCACACTTTGCAGTTACACTAGCAGCATCGTATGTATTACCGCATTTTGGGCAAACAAAAAACGAGGTTGGCAGTGATGCAGTTTCTCCTTTATCAAGCGCATCAAGTGC
>JBBQGD010000080.1:0-14723 GCA_038322655.1 Bacteroidales bacterium
AAGCCCGGGGCTGCCAAATATTACAGCCATTCCATCGATATTTGGGAAATCATTTTCGCAGGCATCAATTATATAGCCAAGCTGTTCGGCTGTTCCGGTTGCAAGAAAATCGATGGGATTGGCAACGGAAGAGCCTGGAAACAGTTTCGTGAGCAGCGCCGGGCTTTCAAGGTGAGGAATTTCAAGACCGCCGTTCGAAAGTGCATCCGTCAGCATTACTGCCGGACCACCGGCATGGGTGATGATAGCTATATTTTTGCCTTTCAATGGCTTATGCATAAAAATACCAGCTACTGTTGCCAGTTCTTCACGGCTGTGGCAGCGAACAATGCCTGCTTTGCGAAACAGCGATTCTACGGCAACATCCGGACTTGCCAGTGCTCCGGTATGCGACGAGGCAGCTCTGCTTCCCGCAGCCGAACTGCCTGATTTGATGGCAGCTATCCGGCAACCTTTTCGGATAAGCGACGAAGCATGTTTCAGCAACTTCTCCGGCTTATTCACGCTTTCGATATACAGCAGTTTAACTGGCGAACTGGTTTCAGGGTTGTAAGTTTCATCCAGGTATTTCAGCACATCTTCTACACCAAGCTGGGCACTGTTTCCAACCGAATATACACTGGAAAATGTAAGTCCTTTTGGTATGGATGCTTCCATAATAAAAACGGCCGTTGCACCCGATCCTGAAATAAAATCGACGCCTTTCGGGTCAAGTTTCGGAATGGGCGTTGTGAAAACCGAAGTATGATGCGGATTCATCATACCGATGCAATTAGGTCCTATAAGGCAAGCATTGTATTTATTTACAGAGTCAACAATTTTTTCTTCCAGCACGGCTCCTTCAGCACTTTCCTCATGAAAACCTGCCGAAAGGATAATAAACGCGCGGGTTTTCTTATCGCGGGCAAGAGTTTCGACGGTATCCGGGCAATATTTTGCAGCAATAGCAAGTATGGCAAGGTCGCACTGTGGTAATTCATCTACAGTTTTAAAGCATTTTATCCCCTGTATTTCGTCTTCTTTCGGATTTACAACATAAAGATTACCGCCGAAATGGTTGTCGATCAGGTTTTTCAACACTTTGCCGCCTGGCTTGGTAATATCGTTCGAACCACCGACGATTACAATACCGGAGGGATTTATAAGTTGCTGAGTTATCATATAACTATCAGTTTTTCAGTAAATAAATAGGAATTACTTCAGAGAATGAAGTGCTTCCATCTTTGGCGGCGAAAGTACGAAAAGAGAGGGAAAAGAAAAAAATGATTTCATTAATGTGGGTTTGACATAAAGGCGCTTACCGACTAAAAAAAGGTGAACAACAAAAAAAGCAGGGATTTTACACCCTGCTTTTTATAAATGTAATGATTTGACCGACTATTTAATTTCGAATAAATCGTCTTTAAGTTTTGAATTCAGTTTAACAGCTGAAACTACAAAGTTAATAGACTGTGGACCCATATTCTGTGTCATACCAAATGGGAACATAATACCATCAACAGCTTTGTAATCAGAATATTCAGTTGTGCCTTGCTTACCTTCAGTGCGTATTTTAAGTCCGGTTTTAACGTCATAATATTCAGTGTCTTTTCTGTCGCCACCTTTATTAATCTGGAGCTTATAATACTGTTTCTGATCTTTCTGCGTTTCGATGCCAAGCAATTGAGTTGTATAGCCGAGTGTTGCATAATACATCTCAGGGAAGAGCATCGACGATTCTTTCATTCCGGCAAGTTCTTCGCCTTCAATGGCTTTGGTTTCGCCACTCATAGGTGCTATGGAAACTCCTTTTCCTGCATTATAAATTTGTTTTGCAAACACCATTGCACCCGAACCTATCTGCATCAGCATTTTGTCAGGAGATTTAAAGTATAAATCGAGCGAAATCGGCATTCCCTGCATGGTAGCACCGGCGTTAATGGTTACATCTTTAACTTTTTTAAGTGCTTTAACGCCACCTATGGCAGTCAGATAATTGTCAAGCACCTTTTCAGCAGTAACACCGGCCGGAGCCGGCATTAGCTTCTTATTCGGATCGTATGGTTTACCCTCGATGTCATAATACAATACTTCCCCGTCTTTTGCGAACTTTTTCAGTTTCGGGGCCAGTTCTTCAGCTTTTCCAACTACAAGTAAGTAAGCGTTATCAGGCCTTATGTACTTTTGTGCTGTCATTTGAACATCGGCAGATGTTAAAGCCGAAAGCTTTGTCAGATAAGTGGAATAGTAATCCTTTGGCAGGTTATAGCGGGCAGTATTAATGGCAAAACTGGCAACAGTTGCAGGGTTTTCGAGGGAACGTCCAAAACTTCCCATCATATAATTGCGTACCATGTTGAGTTCTTTATCGGCAACAGGTTCGGTACGCAGACGATTCATCTCGGCAAGAATTTCGGTAAATGAACTGTCGGTCACAGGATTACGGACTTCAGATGAAACATTGAACCTGCCGACAAGCTTGTCGGATTGTATGCTTGAATATGCTCCGTAAGTCCAGCCATGCTTTTCTCGCAGGTTATTAAAAAGCCTAAAAGTACCACCGCCAAGAATGGTATTTGTGAGTTTAGCCTTAATATCATCAGGTGAGCCGGGTTTCAGATCGATAGGATACGTAACATTAATCGTTGATTGAACGGCATTTGGCCTGTCGACAATAACTACAGTTGTTTTTGCAGGAGCCTTAGGCGTTGGGTAATTTGCCTTTGGCACATCACCGCGCTGCCAGCTTCCGAAGTACTTTTCAACCAGCGGTTTAGCCTGGTCAAGCGTAATGTCACCGACAATAGCAAGGTAAGCAACATTGGGTTTGAAGAAAGTTTTATAATATCCGGTACACACATCAAGTGTGATTTTTTTAACTGATTCTTCCGATTCATTTTCTCCGTAAGGATGATTGCTTCCATAATCCAGTACTGAGCTTACACGTTGAGAAATAGCTCCAGGTTCATTCTTTTGGGCTTCGAGACCTGATAAAGTCTGTGTACGAATTTTCTCCAGTTCCGGGGCTTTGAAATCGGCATTAAGCAAAACATCCGACATGATTGCAAGCAAATCTTCGTTATGCCTTGTGAGGCAACTTGCCGACAATCCGTTGGCAGAAGTATTAAGGCTGGCGCCTAGCATGTCGACCGATTCATCAATCTGATCCTTTGTGCGGTTTGTTGTGCCTGTACGCATCAACTGACCGGCAAAATTAGTATACCCGGCCATGTCACCTTCAAAAACCGGGTCGTTATCCAAAACAAGTGAATACGACAAACGAGGTATTTTGTGGTTTTCGACTACAAACACTTTAAGCCCGTTGGCTAATTCGAACGACTGGTAATCGCCAATTTTAATTACCGGTGCGGGCCCGGCTTTTGGTTGCTTGCTACGATCGAGGACTTCCTTAACTGCCTGGGGGATAACCTTGGTTGTTTTTCCTTTTTTTACCTGTGCAGCTAACGGAAGCGTTATTAAAAGTACTGCTATTAGTGATAATATTCTATTTTTCATAGTATGGTTCCTCCTTTAGTTTTTTTCTGTTTTTTTCGGTAAATAAGTCAGAACCACCCTGTTTTGAGGGATAAGGTATTTTTTTGCAACCCGTTCAAGGTCGGCAGGAGTTACTTTCATATACCGGTCAATTTCGGTATTGATAAGGTTTGCGTCGTTAAAATAAACATGATAATTCGCCAGGTTTTCGGCAATACCAACCATGGTGCTATTACCTGTAACAAAATCATTTTCAACTTTATTCCGAAGTTTTTGAAATTCAGCATCAGGTATTTCTGTAGTCTTCACTTTCTCGATCTCAGCATCTATCGCTTTTTCGAGGTCGGCTGGTGAAACACCCATATTTACCAATCCAAAAATCAAAAACAAGCCCGGATCTTCCAATGCAAAAGGGAATGACATTACCTGTAGGGCTTTTTGTTGCTGATCTACAATGGACTTGTACATACGTGAACTTTGTCCGTCCGAAAGAAGGGTAGTTAACATCGAAAGTGCATACGAATCGGGAGTACCCTGGGCTGGCATATGGTAAGCCATAATTACTGCCGGCAGTTGAATATTGTCATAAACTGTGTCAGTTACTTCAGCCGTTTTTTCAGGTTCCACAACAGTTGGCCTGTATATTTCTTTTGTTCCCCGTGGGATATCGGCAAAGTATTTTGCAATCATCATTTTGGTACTGTCAATATTTATGTCACCGGCAATAGATAAAGTTGCATTGTTAGGCACATAATATATACTGTGGAAATCCATAAACTCCTGCAAAGTAGCTTTATTCAGGTCTTCAGGATAACCAATGGGTGTCCATTTGTATGGATGTACTTTATAAGCGTTTTCCATTGTTTTCTCGATTATAGAACCATAAGGCCTGTTATCGTAGGATTGTTTGCGTTCCTCTTTAACAACAGCACGCTGGGTTTCAACGCCTGTGCTGTCGATACGAAGATGCAGTAATCGCTCTGATTCAAGCCAAAGGCCAAGTTCAAGTTGATTGCTGGGAAAGATTTCATAATAAAATGTGCGATCCTGTGAGGTGTTAGCATTATTTGTTCCACCTGCGGTGAGCACGGTTTTATCAAAATCACCCCTGGGAATATTATCTGACCCTTCGAACATAAGGTGCTCAAAGAAATGCGCAAAACCGGTACGGCCGGGAACTTCGTTTTTCGATCCTACATGGTAAAGAATTGAAACGGCTACAATTGGTGTGGTGTTATCCTGGTGCAGAATAACATGCAATCCGTTCGGAAGGTCGTATTCAGTGAATTTGATACGGCCTTGTTGTGCCATTATTCCAATTCCCGGGAAAATAGCAAGCAACAGAATTAATAATCTGACTCTCATACTTTAGTTATTTGGTTTATTAATAGTTAAGGATTTATAATGTTGATTTGTAAGAAATGTTTGATTCAATAGTCATACGGTAGTCATACGATGGTCATTCAGTTGTTAACTTATATTATTCACTATTCACTATTCACTATTCACTTTTCACTCTTCGTTATTCACTTTAAAAGGTCATTAAGTTGGCATACGTAGTCATACTAATCATAAAGTTCCTTATCATTGTAAGCATTCACCCACGAATCATGGCTCACTCCCGGGTATATCGTCATTCGGGCTGTTCCTCCTTTGGTATTAACGGCTTCAACCATTTCGATTGTACGTTGAACAGGCACAACCGGATATGTATCGCCATGAAAAGTTCATACAGGTGTGTTCTTAAATACGAGGGCAAACTGAATGTCACCACCTCCGCAAACCGGTGCAATAGCAGCAAACTGGTTCGGATAGCTACAAGCCCAGGCCCATGTGCCAAAGCCACCCATGCTTAATCTTTTAAGGTAAATTCTGCTGGGATCAATACGGTATTTGTGTTTGACTTTTTCAAGCAAGACCTGAAGGTCTTCGGTATTCCACCTTTTATCTTTGGGACATTGTGGTGATACAGTGATAAACGGGAAATCCGGTCGGTTTTCAACAAACGAAGGCGGCCCGTTTTTTTTTACTAATTCAAGGCTGTCACCACCTTCACCGGAACCAATCAGGGAAACAAGTAACGGATACGTTTTGTTTTTATCTATTTTATAATCTGCCGGAAGCCAAAGGAGATAATGTAGCGTGGTTTTTCTGACTATAATGGCTTTTTCTTTTGTCTGAGTTTGAGATGAAACAGACTGTATCATGCCAATCAACAATAAGGTATATAATAAAATAATATATCTTTTCATTACTGAAATTGTGATTTAAAAACTGTTTAATTCTGAGTGGATAAATATACAAATTTAATAGATACACAACTCCAGCAGGTATAATTTTTATTGATTTTTATTTATTGATTGAAATAATTCATTGATAAGTGTTTCAGCTTTAATAGGTTTTGATATATATCCATCAAAATATTCATCCTCTGTAATTTGCTCTTCCGTATTTAGTTGAAAGGCAGTTAATGCAATTACTGGTATTTTGCTGCTGATTTTTTTTATTTTTTTATATATTTCATAATCCTTTTTATCAGGTGTTTTTGTATCCAGAATAACAATATAGTTTTCGTTGGCACTAGTATTTTGTATTAATTTTAAAGATTCTGTTATGTTAACGGCCTGTAATATTTTTACTTTGTAGCAATGCAGGGTTTGAGATACAAGATCAAAGGTATCCTGCTCATCCGTTGCAACCAGGATAGTTTTGTTTTTCAGAAATCCCTTTTTACTTATTTTCATTTCACCAGGATTGCCCGAAACCGGGTTTTCATTCCTGACAGGTAGCGTAAAATAAAATACCGAACCTTCGTTAACTTTGGATTCAACGCTGATCGTTCCTCCCATCAGTTCCACGAGTCGTTTTGCGGTGGTAAGACCTATACCTGCTCCGCCATACAATATATCAATATTTTCCTCAATTTTATAGAAAGGATCAAAAATCTTTTCCATCTCTGTAGCGTTCATACCAATGCCTGTATCAGATACAAAAAAACGCACTGAATCCCTGAATACTGTATATCCAAATTTGACGGACCCCGTTTCAGTAAACTTGAATGCATTACTTAACAAGTTATTGAGAACCTGGTGTAACCGGTCTTTGTCACAATAGAGTTCCAATCCATCTTTTGGGGACTTGTTTATAAATTCTATATGTTTGCGATTGTTATGCAGGAAATGGTTTTCAAGATCATTTAAAACATCATCTGGTTTGAACCTGGTATTGTCTAATTCAAACTGACCTGCTTCTATTTTCGATACATCGAGTATTTCACTCAATATAGATACAAGAGATTCGGTGTTGTTGTTGATGGTATTGATATACTTCTTCTTTTCAGTTTCTTCCAGGTCATCATCTTCCAGGAGGGTTGTGAAACCGGATATTATATTTAAAGGTGTTCGTATTTCGTGACTGATATTATTTAAAAAGGAAGATTTTAACCTGTCGGATTCTTCGGCTTTGTTTTTGGCAATTAATAATTCTTTTGTTCGTTCATCAACGATATCTTCAAGATAATTCCTGTATTTCTCCAGTTCTGTATTCTGAGCTATGATTTTCTCCTGTTTTTCTTCCAGTTGAGTATTTTTAGCAGAAATCTCGAGTGTACGTTCCTGAACCTTCGTTTCCAGTATTCTTTTTTCAGCCAAATGCTTATTGTCGCGTCTTCGGATATAAAAGAGTACGCTAAAAACCAGTAAAAGGAATATGCTGATAACAAACCAGGCCTGCTTCCATAAAGGTTTCTTTATAACAATCTGCAAGGTTACAGGCGTTTTTGTCATAACACCATCCGCAGATATCGCCCATAAACGAAAGGTATAATCCCCGTCAGTAAGATGTGGGAAAATAACATTTGATGTTTTTGTATCAACAGGCGAATTATCATACCCATCCAATTGATAAACATAATTTACCAGGGTGGGTTCTTTCAGGCTTATAGATAAAAACTCGATTTTAATTTTGTAATTCCCTGGGGGGAGTGTCAGTTTCTCATTAAAATCAATATCTTCATCATTCACTTTGCACGAAATGATGTTTAAAACCGGGGGGACTGATTCCTGGATTTCAGATGCAGGATCATAACCAAGGAGGCCTTCGTTAGTTCCAAACCATAATTTATTGTTATCATCTTTAAAAACGGCATTGGGATTAAATTCGCAGCTTTTATTAATCCCGGCACTTTGTTCTATCGGCTTTACAAATAAATCTGTAGTCCTTATTTTGCTTAATCCGCCGCGGTGACCAACCCATAAATTCCTGTTATTATCCATCAGAAGGGAATAACAATAATCAGAAAAAAGGTTCTCTTTGGTAGTAAGATTTATTACAGAACCTGGTTTCACTTCAAAAACACCGTTTCCGTTTGATCCGACCCAGATAATTGAATCGTTTTCACCGGTGATCGGGCCTAGCGTTGAGATACCGTTTTCTGATGATATAGTTTCTCTCTCAACCTTACCATCCCTTATGAAAACCAGGGTATTGCTCAGCGTTGAAAACCACAACGTACCTTTTGAATCAATAAATAAATGCTGTACATAATTATGTGGCAACTCACCGTTTTCCATTGTGTACCATCGATTATTGCCAGTGCCTGTGTTGATATTACAAACTCCTTTTTTAGTGCCGATCCAGATCTGCTTATGCCGCCCGGTTATACCTGTTATCGAATTTTCGAGATTCCCGTTTCCGATCCTGAATGGAATAATTTTTTCTTTGTCAACTGTCATCCGGTATACCCCGTTATTTTCAGTTCCAATCCAGAGTTCATTATCATGGTCTGAAAAGAGCGCTGTAATCTTATCTTTAGGGAGATTATACTTTGCCGAATAGAATTTAAGAATTTCTCCCGTTGATTGGTTCAGCTTTAACAATCCTTTATCCGTTCCCAACCACCTGAAATTATTGCGGATATAAATGGAATAGATCTCAGTGCCGTAAAGGTTTTTATCAAACGAATGCATTATAAAGGACTTCACGGTTATTTGTGTGAGTCCTGACCCGTAATTGCCGCTCCAGATGCTGCCTTCCCTGTCTTCGTATGCTACTTTTACATCGTTTGCTGCAAAACCTGATGATGTGTTGAAGGTGGCATTAACTATAAATTTTCCTGGGGAAGAAGGCGACAGTTTAATCAATCCGCTGCCAAAAGTGCTAAGCCATAAATTCATTTTGCTATCTTCAAATATGCTTTGTAAACCGGTAAGAGGGTGGTTTAATCCCAAATCGATTTTAAGTACTTTGAATTGTTTGCCTTCAGGCACAAGTTGAAAAATACCATCATTATCAGTGGCTATATAAAATCCGGAACCGTTTCTCATTTTAATGACAGACTGAATTTTTGAATCAGGAATTTCGTTTATATGCCTGATTAGTTTCACTTTTCCCGATTCACTAAAACTGCAGTAATCGACTCCTTCAACCGAGCCGGTAAGAATTTCATTTTCAGTCAGAAACTGAAATGTACGAATTGAGATTTGACTGGATTCACCAGCTGTTTGCTCGAGATTTGTCGTTCCTTTCAATCTGATTAAACCGTTGGAATTGGTGCTTGCCCAAATTTCGCCTTTCGGACTTTTTTCGATATCGGTGATGCCGGATTTTTGATTTAATCCCGTGATCCTGTTAAATATTTTCCCGTTGTAATGTGTAATGTTGCCATTCATATGCCCAAACCAAAGATCTTTTTCATTTTTGAAACTACAAGTGATAAAATTATCAGCCAGCGAGTCTCTCGTAGTAAAAGTTTTAAAGCTAATACCGTCAAAACGGGATAAGCCATTTCCGGTTCCAATCCATAAATATCCCTTATTATCCTGAATTATTGAATAGACATAAGGTTGGGCGAGCCCGTCGGAAAATTGATGTAAATTATATTGCTGCGACTTAGCGGAAAATGCGATTCCAAGTAATGAAACAAATAAAAACCATGTAAAGTTCTTTATGAGTAGTCTAATCCAGGCCAATGCATTCTTTACCATTATTTGATCCCTCTCATTTGTATTTTGGGTTTATAAATAGGAATACCGCCTATGGGAAGGACATAAAATGGTAAAGAAAGCCCATATTGATTTCGGACCATTACCACCACATTGTTGTTTAAAATTTTCGAGATTTTATTTTTTTCAAACTGGACTTCAATACTTGTATTTTTTTCAGCTTCTACAATTGGGAATTTTCTCTTAACCCAATTATTTTCGCCTGAAATGTCGCATAAAATGCCATTTTTAGCTACTGAAATAATTTTGATCTGCCCGTCATTATCCCAATCAAAATTTGAAATTTCGATGGAGATGGTCTTATCATCCACATACGGATAGATCTGGCTTACCTGATTTTGATCATTCGACAGCCTGAAGTGGTATTTGTAGGTAAAAAAGTTACCACCTTCGACGGGCATATTCTTATCAGGGCTGGTGCTTAAGAAATAACGGTAAAGGTTTCCATCATCGCCTGTTATTCCCTGGGCAATTATTTTGAAAATTCTACCGCCTAATTTATCAATGTATTCTCCTTCAAAAGGATTGAAAGGCCCGAACGTGTAGTATTTCTTGTCGTATTGAGGGTCATTTCCAAAAGTTTTTGATGCCAGTAAAGTACCGCTTCTGTAATTACCGACCGGTGAGGTTGCCTGAGCATCCTTATCGGACCAGGCTCCTGTTCCGCCATAAACCGAAAACTTCACTGTGGTATTAAAATCACCTTTGGGCTCGTCAAGATCACCTCCGGTTTCAGGATCATAAACACGTATGTATATCGGGTTGGTTTGTGAAGCAGGAATTTTGAAAAAGAATATCTGGCAGAAGTCATCATCACCCCATGATGGTATGGATTCGCCACCAAAAGTTACCAGGTAGGGAATATTTTCTTCAGCTGACGGAGCAGGCTGCGAAAAGGCATCAGCTAGTCCGGTCAGAATGATGAATAATATTAACAAAGGCCTTACCATTGTTTTTCCCTATTAATTATTTGGTGAAAATATGAATTCTATTCTTTTGTTCAACTTGTTTTCTCCTTTAACTTTTTCATTTGCGGGGCGCGATTCACCATACCCTTTGCAATGTATTGCAGCAGCGGTAATTCCATGGGAAAGAAAATACGAGTTCAACTCAAGAGCCCCTTTTTCCGTAATTCCAAGGTTACTTCCTGAGGATCCTTTATCCCATGTGTGAACTGCGATTTCAAGTTTGAGATCCGGATTCTCTTTCAATACCTGTATGAATTTATTTAACACAGGTAAAGATTCATTTTCGAAACCATTATCTCTAATATCAATCGTAGTTGCATTACTTCCGTGAAGGTTAATCACTATTTTTTGCTTTTGTAATTCTGAAAGGTCATTTGTGAGGTAAATTCTTACTGCGTACGAATTTATTCCATTTCTTTCTTCAACTGCTTTTTTCGTTTCCGATGGAAGGCCGGAACCCGTTTGGGATATTTTCTGTGCATCACTGCCAAGGTATTCATCAAGTTTAGTAATCTCTTCGGAATTATGAAGAGCTAATTCCCTGAAATCTTCGTAAATGTTTAGCTTTTTGCTACTGCACATTTTGGAGTAATTGCCAATACTGTCTCTGTCGCCCAGTAAACCCAGCTGAACCGTGTATTCACCTGCTTTGTCGAAGACTTTTGTTACCAGGGGCCCTCTCAGTAAAAACCCTTCTCCAAAGTTCCACAAATAATCTGAAATCCTGAAGTCAGGAAGATGGGTTTTTAAGCCGTCGAAAGTTATTGCTTTATTCACAATTCCTGCTTCCGGTGAATTAATAAATACCTGGTCGATGTCTTTAATCTCAAAATCATAGGAGGTCTGGCTGTGAATGGAATCGCGCTTATATTTATCAAGCAGATTTAATTTTACATCATATTGTCCCTCTCCGGGGAAACAATATTTTACTTGCAGACCGTACTTTTTAATCCCGTTACCGAAATCCCATTCATAAATTACCGGAACAGTATCGTTATTCACTTGAAATTCATCGTAAAACAAAAAACAATAGGTGTTTTTCACCATGGTGTCACAAACCGGAAATTCTACCCGGCTTGCTGTAAAGCTATAAATGTCATCTGTTTCCCGCCTGTTTGAGGAAAAATATCCATTACTAAAATCTTCATCGGTTACAAGTCCAAAATCATCAGCAGATGAATTAATGTCGGCATCCAGATGTATCGGGCGAATCCAGCTCCCGTTAATTTCTTGTGTGTAAAACAAATCTTTCCCTCCGAAACCTTCAAGACCGTCGGACGAAAAAAAGAGTTTTCCCGTTTTACCCGCAAAAGGATAAGATTCATTTTCAGGGGTATTTATAGCAGGCCCCATATTTACTGGTTTCCCCCAGGCATTGTCGTCCCGGTCGCAGTAATAGAGATCGGCCCCACCATATCCGCCAGGCATATCCGATGCAAAATACAATCTTTTACCGTCGGGCGTTATAGCAGGCGTAACCAACGAATACCCGGGATTATTGTAAGGAAAAGGTTTGATATTAATCCATGCTCCGTTGGTGAACTCAGCCGAAAAGATTCCCAGTTTATTATTTGCTTCGGAATTATCTTTAAGCTGCTCCCGGATGTTGGTATTCCTGCAATAATAAATTGTATCACCCGTCCCAGTAAAAGTTGCGGGTCCTTCGTTATAATTGGTAGTTATTTCCTTTGCCAGTAAATTAACACTACCGAAGCGGGAATTGACTTTTTTAGCGACATAAAATATATTGAAGAGCTTTTTATTGTTATCCTCATAGGTAATCAGCGAATTGTTCTTTTTGTTCGAACAGAAAACTATCCCGTTTTTATAATAGACAGGGGAGAATTCATCATTTGTTAAAGTGCTGAAAGGCGCCAGGGAAATATCATAGTTCTTTATTTGTGCAAACATG
This sequence comes from Bacteroidales bacterium, assembly GCA_038322655.1. GTDB lineage: Bacteria > Bacteroidota > Bacteroidia > Bacteroidales > UBA4417 > UBA4417. Next base: position 12,357 of record JBBQGD010000080.1, read on the forward strand.
TTAAGATGTATTAGCATGGCAACTGCAAACAATATATGGCTGGTGTATTTCATCTTTAACAAATCCCTCATTTCTGCATTTTCTGAACTTTCAAATCCGGTTAAAACTGTCGTGGCCCGGCAACATCGGCATTATAATTAAATACATAATTAAGCATAATCCCCTGGCTGCTGTATTTATATTGTACCACTTGCCCAACCATAAAATCATGTGAATACGCTATCCTAAGCTGGGAGTTTACCTGGTACTGAAGCATTATAACCAGATTTTTAGTGCTTTTATATCCCATTCCGAGCCAGGCTTTTTCTTTTATAATGAATTGGGTGTTGAAATCTGCTTCTGAAGAATTCCCTTGGTGGTATCTAAGTAATACTGAAGGCAAAAACCTGACAGACTCTCCGAGTTTCATCATGTATCCTGTATTTAAAAAGTAATTGTAATTTGCAAAGTTATTATGAGCGTGGTATTTACCATTTGACGGATCAAATTTATAGGTTAAAAATAGCGGTATTGATAAACCTACGAAATAATTCCGGGTTGTGTAGTAAATTCCTGTGCTGAAATTAGGTAAAGGCCCGGTTGAAAAGTTTTGAGCCAAAAGGTCGTCTCCCTGATCCTGGGCTGCCAGGCTTGCCCAATCAGTAGTGCTGATTGTCATACCAAAGCCCAATCCCAAAGCGAGCTTGCCATAACCCAGATCCATCCGGTATGCATAATTGCCCATTAAACTTGTTTCGGTACTCACCCCGATTTTATCAGACATAAACATGATTCCAAGGCCAATCTTATCCTTTTTTAACGGGGCATGTACCGACATAGACATTGTTTTTGGAGAACCATCAATATCCGACAGGTAATTGTGATAAAGAACGTTTGCATATAAAGCTTCCTGGCTGCCGGCATACGCCGGGTTCAATGACAGGCCGTCATGCACAAAATTATCGGACATCAGGTACTGCTGTCCCAATGCAAAAAATGGAAACAAAAAAACCAGGATGCTTATTATTAGCCTCATATTTTTATCTTTTAATAACTACGAATCCTTTTGTTATATTCTGATTTGCCAGCTTCAAAATATAAAAATAGGTGCCGTTTACCAGGTCAGTTCCGTTGTTGCTTCGTCCGTTCCAGTCATTTTCGTACTTGTTGTTTTTATAAACTTCAATTCCTGATCTGTTGATTATTGTCAACTCTGCCGGGCCGCTATTTTCAATGCCTTTGATCACAAAGAAATCATTTTTCTGATCTCCATTGGGAGTAATTACCTGGGGTACAAATAAATCAATCACTTCAATTGAAACAGTATCGGAATCCGAACAGCCTTCTGATTTGACTTCCCACAAAAACTGGTTAATTCCGACTTTTAAGTCTGATACGGCAGAAACCGGCGAATGAATATCATCGAGCCTGCCTGAACCTGATAACAAAGACCATGTGCCCGTTTCAGATGATGATAATCCAGCCTGCATGCCGGATGTGAATGTATAATCTAAAACCTGGTCCTTGCCTGCATCTGCCACCGGAACACGATGAAATACCACGGAAACATCAGCGCTGGCGGGACAGTTTTGATTAACCACTTCCCAGGTGAAAAGATAAATTCCGTATTCGCTTACTTTGGCTGTAGCAGAAGCACTGTTAACATCCGGGCTGAAAGTCACATTTCCTTCGCCCGAAGTAACACTCCATTTTCCGGTTCCCGGACTTGAAACCGCATTTAATGAAAATACCGGCCCGCACACATCACCTCCTGTTCCGGCATTAGCCGAGGTTACTATAACAGTGATGGCTTTGTCGGCCGAGTTGGAGCAACCATTTACATCAGTTGCGGTTACAGTATAAGTTCCTTCTTTTGCAACAGTGATTTCAGCAACGTCTTCACCCGACGACCAGCTATAGCTTATCCCGCCCGAAGCGGTTAAGGTTATGCTGCTTCCATCACAGAAAGTTGTAGGACCGCTTGCATCTATAACAGGTGGCGCCGGCAATGGATTGACGGTTACGTCGTATACTGGTGAAAGTTCACTTTCACAACCATTGGCATCCGTTACCCGGACCGAATACAGACCTGTTGCATCAACTGTAATACTTTGCGTAACTGCTCCTGTTGACCAGGCGTAATTTGTTGCAGCATCTGAAGTTAATGTTACATTTCCGCCTATACAGAAAGATGTCGGGCCTCCGGCCGTAATGACCGGTGTGACAGGAAGTGGATTTACGGTAACCGCTGTGGCTGCCGATGTCGCACTCTGGCACCCGTTTGCATTGGTTACCATCAGGGAATAACTACCTGAAGAGTTTACAATTACAGATTGTGTAGTTTCACCTGTCGACCATAAGTAAGTTGTTTCAGCACTTGATACCAGG
>JBBQGD010000081.1:0-14682 GCA_038322655.1 Bacteroidales bacterium
GTTTCATAGTCCATAGTATTTTTGCCCAAATATCGGGCAGCTGCGCTTTCAACAACATGGATAAAAGTATAGTTAGCCGATTTTCCGCCTTGATTTAAAGCACTTTTTATTATTTGTTGGTCATTGCCTGAGAAATCAATCGCAACAGCAATGTGGTTATATGTAATAGATTCAATTTTAGCAAAATCCACCGCTTCTCCATGGGGTAACTGTTTCCTTTTTTGAGCAGATGAAGTTATAAATGGATGAATAAACACATAAACTAAGAGTGCAAGGCAAGCCAATGCAACCGGAATTACGATGATATAGATTAAAATTTTATTTCCCCCTGCAGCAGAAATCCATCCTGAAATTTCATCAAAAACCAGCGAAATGTTAAGATAAACAATAGTTGAAGCGCTGATCCATGCCAAAAATTTAACCCACGTTTTTATTGTGAACTCTTTCATCAGTTTTTTGTCGGAATTAAAATGGATGAGAGGAATAACAGCAAATCCCAGCTGCAGGCTTAAAACCACCTGGCTTAGTATCAACAGGCTTCCCAAAGCTTCACTACCAAAATAAATAATAGTGAACAAGGCTGGTATTATAGCCAATAAACGAGTAATCAATCTCCTAAGCCAGGGTTGTATTCTCAGGTTCAGGTGACCTTCCATAACAATTTGTCCGGCCAAAGTCCCGGTAATTGTTGAGCTTTGTCCTGCGGCAATTAAAGCAATAGCGAAAAATGTCGGTGCAGCTTTCCCAAATAAACTGTGTAATAAACCGGAAGCATCCTGAATTTCGGCAACATGAAAATATCCATTTACATAAAATGCTGCTGCTGCCAATACTAAAATAGCCGCATTAACAAAAAATGCAAGGTTCAGGGCAATAACGGTATCGAACAGATTCATCTTTATAGCATTTTTCATTCCGATTGCTGTACGGTCGAACTTACGGGTTTGAACCAGTAATGAATGTAAGTATAGATTATGAGGCATCACAGTTGCTCCGATAATACCAATAGCGATATAAAGTGAATCACCACTTAATCCGGTAGGAATAAAACCCTTCAAAACATCGGTATAAACTGGCGCTATAATAAACATCTCAATTAAAAATGAAAAGCCAATTACAAATACCAGGGATACAATAAATACTTCCATAGCCCGCATTCCTTTTTTTAACAGGAAAAGCAATAAAATCGTATCCAGGGCGGTGAGACTTATACCCCAGATTAACGGAAGACCGAAAAGTAAATTAAGTCCTATTGCCATACCCACAATCTCAGCCAAATCGCAAGCTGCAATAGCTATTTCCGCTAAAATATATAAAGGAATATTTGCCCATTTGGGATATGCATTTTTTGATGCTTGTGCCAGGTCCATACCTCTTACAATACCTAAACGCGCACTCAGCGACTGCAAAAGCACTGCAATAAGATTGGACATGAGCAATATCCAAATTAGTTTGTAACCGAATTCGGAACCTCCGGCAATGTCGGTTGCCCAATTTCCAGGATCCATGTAACCCACACTCACTAAATAGGCAGGTCCCAAAAAGGCTAAAAATTTTCTCTACCCTTTTTTGTCTGTGCGTATAGTAGAATGTACTTCGCTTAATGATTCAGATCTCATTGGAAATGCATTTATTTTAGAATTTATAGGTCAAAAGTAATAATTTAGATTGTTCTAACAAATATGTTAAGTAAAATGTTTAATTTTGTTTCAAGAAAGCAAGTACTTATGTTTACTCAAGCCGAGGAAAATTATTTAAAATCGCTGTATTTGCTTGCTGATCAAAAGGGAGAAGTGAGTATTTCGGAGTTAAGCAATTTACTAACTGTAAGTCTGCCTACCGCGAACAGTATGGTGAAAAATTTTAAAAAACAAGGACTCGTAAATTACGAAAAATATAAACCCATTTCGCTTACTGAAAAAGGCAGGAAAGAAGCCGCTTTAATTCTTCGAAAGCACCGTTTAACGGAAATGTACCTTGTAACTAAAATGGACTTTGGGTGGGAAGCAGTGCATGAAATTGCAGAGCAACTGGAACATATCCAATCTCCTGTTTTGTTCGACAGAATGGATGAACTCCTTGGCTTTCCTAAAATTGATCCGCATGGTACGCCTATTCCTGATAAAAATGGTGAAATTATAGTAATGAAACGCATTAAACTTAGTGATTGTAAAGTAGGGGATACCGTGAAGATGATTGCACTTGCTTATTCATCAACGGATTTCTTAAAATTTCTGAATGCTCGCGAATTAAACCTGGGAATTGTTCTGGAAATAAAATCAATTGAAGATTTTGACAGCAGCATGACTGTAAACTATAATGGTCATCCGTTGGAAGTATTTTCCAAAATAGTTTGTGAAAGTTTGTTTGTTGAACATCTGTAACTATCTAAAGTTTGTAATTATAATGGTTATTCAAAAATGTCACAATCTTTTGTCAGATTGAGCGGAATCGAAACTTACTAAAGCAAATTAGCATGGCTCATTTTTGTGATGAATGAACGCGTTTCGAATAATGTAAGGTGCCTGTTACGTTAACTGGAACAATAATTCCATTTTATCTTGACAGAATATTAAATTCGGTGATCTTTATTTATTGATCCGCTGTAAATTCAAGTCCTGGAAATCAAAGCTAAAATCAATATCCGGTGAAATGCCTTTCATCTTTATACTTTGAGCTTTACCTTCTTCATTGAGGCAGAAAATGGCAAAGGCGTTTGCATCCATATCCTGGTATTCCCATTTTATTGCAAATGAATTTCCTTTATAATAGCTCATTGGCCCATTGAGTTTTGGTGAACGATAGGAGGTGAACCACAGTTTATTGTTTTTTATTGAAATTTCAACTTTTCCAAACCATTTATCTTCATAAACTCCAATATAGTTTTCGGTTTTAACAGGTAAATTGCTTGCCGACGCTACCGTTTTCCATACATTACCGGTTACCGAATCAGCAATCTTTTTGCCGGATTCTAATCGCGAATTATATTTGTCAACCCAATGGTTATCATCCAGGCCCATGTAACTATCGGCTATAGCCTGCGAAATTGCGGAGAACAAAGCGCTACCGCCCGGTTCAGTATTTGTAAGAACTACTATACCCAGGTTTAAATCGGGGATCATTATGGTTTTTGAGAGCATTCCAGGTAAGCCGCCGGTATGCGAAACAACCAGGTTCCCTTTTGCATCATTTAGAAACCATCCTAAACCGTAGCCGGCGAAATGTGTATTATATCGCGGATTTTGACTTGCATCGGTAATGGTATGCAATTTCCACATTTCGCGCTGGCTGGCCTCTGAAAAAAGCCTGTTTTCGAGATTATTGCCATATGTACCTTTGTTCAGATGCACCAGCATCCAGTTGCTTAAATCGTTTACATTGGAAATTATGCCGGCAGCAGCACCGTTTACCATATCCTGGTATACAGGAATTGTTCTGATGGGTCCAGTTACTGTTGAATGTGGTATGGCGAGGTTCCTGCGATCCTTTATTTGCGATAATGAACTATACGTATTATCCATTTGCAAAGGCACGAGAATCCGTGATTTTACAAAATCTTCCCAGCTCATGCCACTTACTCTTTTAATAACTTCGCCGGCCACCAGGTAAAGCAGGTTGTCATAATCAAATTTAGTTCGGAATGCCGAAACCGGTTCGAAATACTGGAAATTCGTCAGTACATCCTTCATGGTAAAATCAGACCCGTCAGGGAAAAACATCAGGTCACCGGCACCCAAACCAAGCCCGCTCCGGTGGGTTAACAAATCCTCGATCAGGAAATTATTGGTGACATAATCGTTGTACATGGTGAATTCGGGAATGTATTTTCTCACCTTATCCTTCCACGATAATTTGCCTTCATCAACCAGGATGGACAGCGCAGTTGTTGTGAAAGCCTTGCTGTTAGATGCAATTTCGAAATCGGTGTCTTTATCCACCGGTTGTTTTGTATCCACCGATTTTACACCATAGCCTTTTTCGTGAATAATTTTGCCATCCTTTACAATGCCAACAGCCACACCTGCCACGTTAAATTTCGTCATCGCGTTTTCTACCAGCTTATCCACTTCAGTGGGTGTGAGTTGTGCAAACGTGGTACTACTCACCAAAATAGTGAGTGAAATCAGGAATGTTATGGTAAGTTTTAAATTTCTCATGATGTTAAAATTTGTAAGTATATTTTTTAGTAAACTGCTTTATTATTATTGTTAAAAAGCTATTGCCTGCTTTAAACAAGCATTAAAAGTACAGCAATTATAAATATAAGTTATTGGGGTGCTGACTATTCACAAGTTTACAATATTTTTCCCCAACGAATTTAAGATTTTATTGCGTTAATCACCAAAGGGTTTGTAGTTTTACAGGCACTTTCCTCAGTTATAAGGGCGTGAATCCCGCTGGCTTTTGAAACCTGGAAGGTATTTTTCCCGAAGCATGATGGCATTATTAGTCCTTAAATAATAGCTTTACAGCTTACAATGCATCTTTCAATCCCTCTATCAACTGGTTAATTTCCTCCATACTGGTATAATGCACAAAAGATATTCTCAACACTCCTGGTTGTATTGGGATAGCCATATCCATCAGGGGACGAACAGCATAAAAGTGGCCCATGCCTAACATCAGTCTATGTTCGGTTAAAGTTGCATAAACGCTTTTAAGTTCTTTTTTAAGCGGAATAATTGAAACAATCGGTGCCCTTCCTTCTGCACTGCCTGGTCCGACTATCTGAACATCATCACGGGTTCTCAAAAAATCAATTAACTGCTTCAAAAGTGCATTTTCATGCTCATGAAATAAGCTTATTATTGCTCTACTTCTTTGAGCAGGTTCTGCTTCCTTATCAAAATGATGCTTATAGACCTCATCAAAATAATCCAATATTCCGCTGGCAGATGCAATTTGAGCATGATCAGGTCCTGCCGGGGTTAACATGCTCCTGGCTATACCTTCCTTAAAAAAATGAGATTGGTTCTGCAGCTTACCAATCAAGTCTTTGTTAACATACATCAGGCCCAAATGTGGACCAAATGTTTTGTACAACGAAAAAAGATAAATATCTGCCCCCAGGTCTTTTAAGTCAGGGAAACCATGTGGTTCGTAGCCAACCCCGTCTACCACCGAGAGTGCTCCGTGCTTATGAGCTCTTTGACTGATTTCTTTAGCAGGGTTAATTTGGCCTATTACATTGGAACAATGCGGGAAAGCCACCATTTTTGTCCGGTCTGTAAACAGAGCCTCGAGTTCATCCAGGCTCAGCAATCCCGTTACTGCATTAACATGCCACTCTTTAATTTTAATTCCCCGGTCAGCCAATCTTCTCCAGGCGCCTGCATTGGCTTCATGATCCTGGCATGAGACAATGATTTCGTCGCCATCCTTCCACATGGGGCGCATGGCATTTGCCAGCACATAAATATTTTGTGTGGTGGAGGGACCGAAATGTATTTCCGAATCTTCAACATTCAGGTAGTCAGCCATTCGCTTATATGAAGCCCCCATCAATTCCCCGGCCTTCATGGAAGCAGGATATGGATAGTTAACTTGCACTTTGTTTTTCATATAAAAGTCTGTCAACCGGCTGATGACTTGTCTGCAAGGATAGGAGCCACCGGCATTTTCGAAAAAAGCCCAGCCCTCCAGTGAAGGTTCCGAAAAAGCGGGAAATTGTGCACGTACAAATGGTAAATCAAGTTTCATAACTAAAGAATTTTTTTATGGGGTTTTCTGAATAAGTTGATCCGTTTTCATAAAATCTTAATCAAGTTTTTATTTGTTATAAACGCTGTTTGTTTGAAAAGCAGAAGTTTACTTAGTTCATTTCTCTTGACTACACAAATGTATTTAAATTATTCAAAGGTTTCCCTAACCTGGAAAATTAGCAATACAGTCAGGTGCCGTTTTATAGAGTTTTTATGCTTTAATAGACCGATGGTTCCTCGAACTGGGCTTGTCTGCTGAATCATATCTGGGAATAATTCTTATACTCCCGGATTTTTTTTAAAAGAGCCGGCTTTCTTAAATTGTGTTAATACAGGATATTGATGCCCCAGGTCATCAAAACTTTTCACATGCTTTGATTGTTAATCATTCTACAAAATTGATTTCAATGTCCCTGAGAATTCTCTTATTGCTTTCTATCCTGCTTGTCGCCCAGGTTATAAAATCACAGGTAAATAAGGTTAATAATATACGAGTTGTAAATTTCGACCAGCTAGAGCCATATCTTCATAAAACCAACGATACGGTTTATCTTGTTAATTTCTGGGCCACCTGGTGTGCTCCATGCATTAAAGAATTACCGGATATAGCAGCAGCAGAAAAAAAATACTCAGATAAAAAGTTCAAAGTTTTGCTGGTGAGCCTCGATTTTCCTAAAGAACTTACAATCCGGCTGGAGCCTTTTGTGAAATCGAAAAATATTACTTCCGATGTGTTTTTACTTAACGATCCGGACCAGAACAGATGGATAAACCTGGTGGATACTAACTGGTCGGGCGAAATACCTTTTACCGTATTATACGGCCGAAATTTCAGGGAATCGTATTCCCAGCCTTTCACTTTCGAAGAACTTGATTCAATTATTAACCTAAAACTAAATTTACCATGAAAAACCTCATAATTACAATCTGTATTTCATTGTTTGCGCTCTCATCCGCCTTTTCGCAAGGTTACAATGTTGGTGATAAAGCTGCCACTTTTAAACTCAAAAACACCGACGGGAAAATGGTTTCCCTGAGCGATTATCCGGCTGCAAAAGGATTTATCGTAATTTTTACCTGTAATCATTGTCCCTATGCCAAAGCCTACCAGGATCGGATTATCGCTTTAGATAAAAAGTATAAATCAAAAGGATATCCTGTAATTGCTGTTAATTCTAACGATCCTGTTGCCCTCCCAGAGGACACATACGAAAATATGGAGGTACGGGCAAAAGAAAAAGGGTTTTCTTTCCCTTATCTTTATGATGAAACTTCAGATGTTTGCAGGGAATACGGTGCAACCCGCACACCTCAGGTTTACCTGCTTGAGAAAAAGGAAGGAGATTTGATTGTTCGTTATACAGGAGCAATTGATGATAACTCCCAGGATGCGTCTAAAGTAACTACACCTTATCTTGCAAATGCTGCTGACGCATTGCTGGCCGGGGGCAATCCCGAACCTACATTCACAAAGGCCATAGGATGCGGGATAAAGTTGAGAGCATCAAAATAATTGTATAAAATTTAACTTTTAAAAGGGGGCAATAACATATGTTGCCTCTTTTTTTTATGCAAATTTCCGACCATCCCCAGACTAAGCTTTTTTTTTAGTTTACTCAGCACACAGCACATTTCACCCAGCACTCAATAAGAAGAAACTTTTCCTCCACATTTTGGCGGAAGCCCAAGAAATAATATCTTTAACAAAAAATTCCTGAAGTTCATACGGATCGTTTAAATATGCTAACCCCTTCAATTATGAGAAGCATTAAAGCGTTATGTTTAGTCAGCCAGCTCCTTTTGTTTGCAGCCGGCACATTCGCTCAGACGAAAATCAATCCCGACGATATAAAAGATAAAATGCAATGGTTTGCCGATGCCAAACTCGGCATTTTTATACATGCCGGAATATATTCGGTGGATGGCATTGATGAATCGTGGAGTTTTCACAATAAGAAAATCAGTTACCCTGATTATATGAAACAGCTCAAAGGCTTCACGCTGAAAAACTATAATCCGGCAGCCTGGGCCGACCTGATAGAGGAGTGCGGTGCCAGATATGCTGTAATTACAACGAAACATCACGATGGTGTCGCTATGTATGATACTAAAATGGATGACCTTAGCATAGTAAAAGCAACGCCTGCAAAACGTGATATGATCAAACCGTTTTTTGAGGAATTGCGGAAACATGGTATTAAATGCGGAACCTATTTTTCACTCCTCGATTGGTCGTACCCTGATTATCCCGGTTTCCTGAGCGACAGTTCGAGGTGTAAAATTGAAAATGATTACGAGCGTTGGGATAGGTTCCGGAAGTTCTTCCAGGGACAGGTTAGAGAAATCAGCGCCGGGCTGAATCCTGATTTATTTTGGTTCGATGGCGACTGGGAGCATACTGCCGAACAATGGGAATCGGAAAAAGTGCGGAATATTATTCTGACTAATAACCCAAAGGCTATTATCAACGGACGATTGCAGGGCTATGGCGATTATGCAACTCCCGAACAGAATTTTCCGGTCTCACGTCCTAAATTCAACTGGTGGGAACTTTGCATGACTACCAATGATAATTGGGGATTCCATCACGACGAGAATTGGAAAACGCCCTACCAAGTAATTACCATTTTTGTAGATGCAGTTTCAAATGGCGGCAACCTGTTGCTGGATATGGGACCTAAAGAAGACGGTACCATTCCGGCTGAGCAAATTAATGTACTTAAAGAACTGGGCGCCTGGAATAAAAAGAATGGTGAAGCTGTTTTTAACACCATTGGCGGAATCCCGCAGGGCCATTTTTATGGCCCGACAACTTTATCAAAAGATTCAACTACGCTGTATCTTTTTCTGCATGGCCATTCCAGCGGAACCTTTATGATTAAAGGCCTGGATAATAAAATTGAAGAAATGACGGTTGTAGGAAACGGAACAAAACTTAGGCATAAAATTGTTGGAAAGATTTCATGGAGCGCGGTTCCCGGCCTCGTTTATTTTGATGTACCCGAGAATGTGCTTGATAAGTATGTTACTGTCGTGAAACTGAAATTAGATAAACCGATAAAACTATACAGGGGGCAAGGCGGATTTGATTAGCGAAGGTATTCTGTTTTATTTTAATTGTAAATAATGATCTGTTTCAGCCATGAAACCAATTTTATTCTGCGATTGTGTATTCTGAATACTCTTATTCTATTTATTATAATCAATATTCAATTAAAAATCAAACTATATTTGGAAAGATTAAACAAAAACAAGATGAATGTGTTAATTACATTATAAAAGAATATCAGTTATCAATGATAAAGTACTCCATTAAAGATCTGGAAAAAATAACGGGCATTAAAGCGCATACCATTCGCATCTGGGAGAAAAGATATGGTATTGTAGAACCTTTGCGTACTCAAACGAATATCAGATATTACTCGGATGAGGATTTGCGACGTTTGATGAATGTTGCTATCCTTAATAAATACGGGTATAAAATTTCGAATATTCAAAGCATGTCGCCGGATGAGTTAAGCTCAAGCGTGGTTAATCTCACCAACCAGGACATTGACAATGATCACCAGTTGGACAATCTTGTTATGTCAATGATTGAATTTGATGAACAAAGATTCGACAAAATCATTTCTTCAGCAATTATTAAACAAGGTTTTGATTATACTTTCGAGAATTTACTCTATAAATTCCTTGAAAAAATCGGAATCTTATGGCAGACAGGTGCAATAACGCCGGCCCAGGAACATTTTATATCGTACCTTATCAGGCAGAAACTTATTCTGGCTATTGACGGGCAACAGGAATACTCTGCTAACCCCAAAACATTTCTTTTGTTTTTGCCTGAAAATGAATACCATGAAGTAGCATTAATGTATCTTCATTTTTTAATCAGGAAAGAAGGCCATAAAGTAATTTATCTCGGACAGAATGTTCCCTTGCTAAATCTGAAGGATATTTTTGAAATCCGTCATGTTGATTACCTTCTTACATCTATTACTTCCAAGCTTCCACCCGAAATGATAAATGAAATTTTCAGGGAATTATGGCAGCTTTATAGTGATAAAAAGATTCTGATAGGTGGTCTAAGCGTTAACGAATCTGCTATTACACCGCCTGAAAATATAAGGTCTTTTGAAACTTTAAATGAGTTTTACGATTTCCTTAAAAATGTATAAGCATATTCCAACTCTGATGAATAATATTCGTTTTCTTATTCAATTTTTTAAATCTGTATTTTGGTTATAAATTTTACTTTTAACGAAGGGTAACATTATATTTCAGCTTTTTTTATCAAAATGTTTAGTGTTTGTGCATTTTTATTGCTTTGATAAAGTGCTGAAAAAGAGAGTGAAAGACTGGTTTGTTTAAGCTATTCAAAAAATTTAACAATTTTTTAACTTTATTTAGAACAATTCTAAATAAATGTGTTTAACTTTGCATCATATTAATTAAACACACAGCGTCATGACTCAAATAGAATTCGACCATAAATTGATTAGTCTATATCAGAATCTTGAATATTACGCTAATATGCTGACTTCCAACCGCGAAGAAGCTAAGGACCTGATTCAGGATACCTACCTTAAGGCACTGGCAAACCGTGACAAATTTGCTGCTGATACCAATCTGAAAGCCTGGACCTATACAATCATGAAAAATACATTCATCAATAACTATCGCCGCAATCAAAAAGCAAATACCATTATTGATAGTACTGAAGATTTATTTTATCTGAATATTCCGCGTAAAACAGATTTCCCTTCACCCGATTCAAAGTTTTCGGAAAAAGAGATCAATAAAAGTATATCAAAACTGGATGCTGATCAACGTATGCCTTTCGAGATGCATCATCAGGGATATAAATACAAAGAAATTGCAGACCATCTGAATATTTCGATTGGCACTGTGAAAAGCCGGATTTTCTTTACCCGTCGTAAGTTGATGGATTCACTTAAAGATTTTGCAGATTAAGATTACGTTGTTGTTAGTGTTAGATTAAAGGCCACAAATTCACTAGAGATTGTGGCTTTTTTTTTACCTGAATAATTGATTATTACAACTCTTAAAATGGAGCTGTAATTACTAGTTTTACGTTTCCGGATCAGATTGGGAACAAATTCAGGATTGATTTGCTTGCTAATGAAATATGGGGGATTTTGAAAGAAAAAAATAGGGGAGAGGCTGTCTCTGAAAAATGCAAACAGAATTTTATTATAATTACCTTGTCACCCTTCGCTCATTTGCTCCTCGACTTGTCGTCCAGTCGCCACTCTTCTTGTCAAGTTGTCAGTCACCTTGTCGCCCATTCCCCCCTTCTCCTTGTCAATATCACCCTCTACGCCTTCTGCAGGCTAAGTTTTAATATGGCAAAAATAAGTACCCCGGCGCTGATCCATTGTAAAGGAGAGAGTACCCTGTCATTTACAAGGTAGTCGAATAATATAGCCGAAACGGGGAAACAAAGTTCGCAGATGGTAGCAAGCATAGCGCGGATTCGTTTAAGCCCGAAATAATAGAGAAATATAGCTCCTGATCCAGTGGTTACTCCTATTATAATGAAAATAGTCCATTGAAAACCTGTAATGTCGGGGACAACTTTCAAAGTTCCTGATGAAATTACATACAGTAGCATGATTAAACTGGTGAAAGCATAGCGATAAAACGTGGCGGTAAGAAAATTAAACTTCTGTAATACTCTTTTGCTTAAAACAGTTGAACTGCCGAATGCAAAAGCCGCTAGTAATGAAAAACCTGCTGCCAACGCAGTATTGCCATGTGTTTCAATATCGGGCAGATGGAATCCAAATGTTAAAAAATATCCGGCAGTGATTGCCAGTGACGACCAAAGTAAAAAATTCCGCTTAAGTTTTTCACCCAGCAAAAGCGCTGCCAGGGTGATAGCGAATACAGGCTGAAGTTTCTGTAATAAAACTACTACCGTTAATGCTTTAAAGTTTACAAGAAATAACGCTTTAACAATAGCAAGTGTTCCAACAGCTCCTCCAAGTAATGAAAGCAAAAAGAACAACAGAATATCACCTTTTGTGAAAGTCCTTAAATGCTTATACTCCTTGTAAAAGAATAAATTCATCAACAGGAAAGGCAAGGCATGAAAAATAAAAACCACCAATCCGATATCCAGTCTGTACAAACGGGGAGTCAGAACAACTCCATCCAGTCCCCACAAGGTGGCAGCAACACAGATAGCCATGGCTCCAGTAAAAACAGTCTTATTGAACTTCATACACTTTCTCTTGTTGAATGATTTTCTAAGGGGCTACAAAAATAAGGTTTTTAGATGATTTTATTATATTGATATGTTTATGGAAAGTGAAAATAGAAATGGAAAACAGAATATGACTTTTTGGGTAATTTGAAAGGGGATAAGGAAGTTGTTGATTGAAGATGATTAATGGGAATAATCTTCTTTTTATTATAAGAAATCTCAAAATGTTCATAGAGTTGCTGAATATCAGTACGATACATCTTAAAGTTTTTAATTTTCCAACAGATTAGTAAATTAATGAATATTCATGCAAGTTTTTCTTTGTATCACGGTAAGATTATTACCTTTGTCTCATCAAAAAAAACACTAAAAAATACACAACTATATGATTACCAACAATTTTATAGATCGACATAACGGACCAGGCGTGGAAGATATCAAGGTCATGTTGAAAGCTATTGGTGTTGATTCCATTGAACAGCTTATTGACGAAACAATTCCTGCTTCAATACGATTGCCAAAACCATTAAATCTTGCTACCGGCCTGAATGAATTCGAATATCTGAATCATATTAAAACCCTTGCTTCGAAGAATAAAGTATTTAAATCATACATCGGAATGGGTTATTACAACACTATTACTCCTGGTGTAATTTTAAGAAATATTTTTGAAAATCCAGGCTGGTACACTTCATACACACCTTATCAGGCTGAGATCTCACAAGGTCGCCTTGAGGCATTACTGATGTATCAGACCATGGTTACTGATCTTACCGGGATGCCCCTGGCCAATGCCTCTCTTTTGGACGAGGCTACAGCTGCTGCCGAAGCCATGATCATGCTTCATAATGCCCGTTCGCGGGAAGCTGTAAAAGCTGGAGTTAATACTTTTATTGTTTCTCAAAATACTTTTCCGCAAACTATTGCAGTTCTTCAAACCCGTGCTAAAAATTTGGGTATTGAAATTGTGATTAAATCATGTGATGATTTTGAGCCTGAAGCCAATATTTTCGGCCTTCTACTTCAATACCCAAATCAATATGGTGAAATTCATGAATATCGTAAACTTGTTAACCGTGCTCACGAAAGCAATATAGCCGTAGCTGTTGCAGCCGACCTGTTAAGCCTTGCACTGCTGACACCTCCCGGTGATTGGGGTGCTGATGTTGTTGTAGGTTCTACCCAGCGTTTTGGGATTCCGATGGGATTTGGCGGTCCTCATGCAGCCTATTTTGCAACCAAAGAAGAGTATAAACGTTTTATTCCCGGCCGTATAATCGGAGTTTCGGTTGATGCACAAGGCAACAGGGCTTTACGTATGGCTTTGCAAACTCGCGAGCAGCATATAAAACGCGAACGTGCTACGTCAAATATTTGTACAGCCCAGGCACTTTTGGCTATTATGGCCGGAATGTATGCAGCTTATCATGGACCGAAAGGTATTCGTGAAATTGCCCGCCATATTAATATCCTTGCCGGAGTTCTGGCCACCGAAGTTCAGAAATATGGGTACAAACAACTGAATGCGAATTTCTTCGATTCCTTACTTATAAGAATTCCTGAAAGTGTTAAAATTGAAGACCTGCGTAAACTGGCTGTTGAAAGTCATGTAAATTTTAAATATGTTGACGAGGATAAAATTGGTATTAGCATAGATGAAACAACTTCTGCTGAAGATTTAAACCTTTTGATTCATATTTTTGCCTCAGCAGCTAAAAAACAATTCAGTGAATTTGTCTGTATTCCTGATGATTGCAGCCAGATCAGGACTTTTGCTCCATCCATGGACAGGCAATCGGATTTTCTGACTGAGCCAGTATTCAATAGTTACCATTCGGAAACTGAAATGATGCGGTTCCTTAAGAAACTCGAAAACCGCGACCTTGCATTGAACCGCAGCATGATCCCGCTCGGGTCGTGTACCATGAAACTTAACGCTGTTGCTGAGCTGATCCCATTAAGCTGGCCCGAATTCGGAGCAATCCATCCTTTTGCGCCTGCTGACCAGACCGAAGGATACAACATTCTGATCCGTGAATTAGAGAAAGCACTTTGCGAAGTAACCGGTTTCAAAGCCGTTTCGATGCAGCCCAACTCTGGTGCATCGGGCGAATATGCCGGATTGCTTGTGATCAGGGCATATCACGAAAGTCGCGGTGAAGGACACCGTAAAGTTTGCCTTATACCAGCGTCAGCTCACGGAACTAATCCAGCCAGCGCTGCCATGGCCGGTATGGAAGTAGTGGTTGTAAAAACCGACCCGAACGGCAATGTTGATGTAGCTGACCTGAGGGAAAAAGCAATCAAGCATAAAAACGATCTTGCGGCTTTAATGGTGACTTATCCTTCGACACACGGAGTTTTTGAGGAAAGTATCCTGGAAATTGTTTCCATTGTACATGAGAATGGTGGACAAGTTTACATGGATGGTGCCAATATGAATGCCCAGGTTGGACTTACCAATCCCGGAATTATCGGCGCTGATGTTTGCCACCTGAACCTGCATAAAACCTTTGCCATTCCTCACGGTGGCGGAGGCCCCGGCGTTGGCCCTATTGGCGTTGCTGCACATCTTGTGCCTTTCCTTCCCGGCCATCCTGTAGTAAAAACCGGCGGTGAGCAAGCTATACAGGCTGTTGCTGCTGCACCTTATGGCAGTGCAATGGTTTTGCCGATTTCCTATGCATATATAAAATTGCTGGGTGGCAACGGGCTTACCGAAGCAACCAGGTATGCAATTCTTACAGCAAATTA
>JBBQGD010000082.1:0-14653 GCA_038322655.1 Bacteroidales bacterium
AAAAGTTGCTACACTCATCGTTAAAATGGCACTCGAACGCAAAGAAAGCCGGGGATTACATTTCTCCATCGACTATCCCAAGGTAGTTAATGATACAGAAGTGTATTCAAATAGCCCGGTGGACTAAATGTCGGATTGCGGATATCGGATTGCGGATGTTAGTATGGAACATAGTAAAAATACATTCCGAAATCGAAAATCCTAAATCCTAAATAATAAATAGAAATCATTAAATTTAAATAAAATGCCTCTCATATATCCCATTAAAGGAATCAGCCCAACCATTGGCAAAAACACGTTTATTGCCGAAAATGCCACTATTGTTGGTGATGTTGTTATGGGCAACAATTGCAGTATATGGTTTAATACTATAATTCGTGGTGATGTTCATTCAATCCGCATTGGAAATAATGTAAATATACAGGATGGTGCAATAATTCACTGCACATATCAAAAGCATTCGGTAAGCATTGGCAACAATGTTTCTATAGCTCATGGCGCCATTATTCATGGATGTACTATTCACGACAATGTATTGATTGGAATGGGAGCTATAGTAATGGATGGAGCTGTAGTTGAAAGCGACTCCATTATTGCAGCCGGAGCAGTAGTTTCACAAAATATCCTCGTTGAATCAGGCAGTGTTTATGCCGGCGTTCCTGCCACCAAAATCAAATCCATCGACAAAGCACTTCTCGAAGGCACAGTAAATCGAATAGCTAAAAGCTATACGATGTACGCCAGCTGGCACGATGAAAATATTGAACCACTGAACGAAAATGATGAGCTGAAACTCTCGGGAGCATAATTTGATGCAAATAGGAATTGAAACATTGTGCTAGTAATTTCCAAGGCTCAAATTACAAATTCCAGGACCGGTTTCTACTCAAACAGTCGAAATGGATTATTTTCTTCCCTTTTTCCTTTGGTACTTGAGATTTGGAATTTGGATCTTAGAATTTTTATTGAATGCAGATAAATCCAGTGATGAATTCAGCTGACTTCTGCCACAATGTCGCAATTAAACAATTGGCAGGAGATTTGTGATATTCAGTTAGTACTAAAAAAAGTGAAAGAATGATCTTTGTTATTTTTATCGGCTTTATGCTCCTAAGCCTGATCGTAAGCCAGGTATTGAAATCAAAATTCCGCAAATACTCAGCTGTTCCAATAGGCAAAGGCTATACAGGAAAAGATATAGCTGAAAAAATGCTTCGTGATAATGGCATTATGGATGTGCAGGTAATATCAGTTCAGGGTCAGCTTACGGATCATTACAATCCTGAAACCAAAACCGTGAACCTTAGCCAGGATGTATACAACAAATCGAGTATTTCGGCGGCTGCAGTAGCTGCACACGAATGCGGCCATGCCGTACAGCATGAAGAAGCATATGCTTTCCTGAAATTACGTACTGCCTTGGTTCCGGCTGTCAACTTTGCTTCCAATTGGATGCAATGGGTTTTGTTAGCCGGGATTTTGCTGGTAAATAGATTTCCTCAGCTATTGCTGGCAGGTATTGTTTTATTTGCCGTTACAACACTTTTTAGTGTTGTTACTTTACCTGTTGAAATTGATGCCAGCCGCCGCGCTTTGCTCTGGCTGAATAACAGTGGTATCACTACCAGCGAAACACAACCCAAAGCTCAGGATGCTCTTAAGTGGGCTGCATATACTTATGTGGTGGCAGCTTTAGCTTCACTTGCAACACTTCTTTATTATATAATGATCTTTACAGGTCGCCGGGATTAATACCTGTTTATAAAAATTTCATAGCCGGATATCAGAAGAATTTCCGGCTTTTTAATTTACGACGAAACGTCATATTAAAATTTCCTAGAACAGGTTCTCTTCTTTGAGATCATAGCACAGATGTATGTATCATACCAAGCCTCCAAAGACTATCAATTCATATACCTGCTAAACAATGCTGATTAGCGGAATTATATAAATATGCTACTGCAATTCTTGAAGTTGTGTCATGAATCTGGGAATAGCTCTCTATCGAATAAATAGTTGCTTCAGAAGCAAAAAAAATCCGGACAAAGCCGGATTTAATAATATCAGGTGTAAGCAGTAAACTATTGGGTAATTCCAAGTTTTTTCTTAACCGATGATGTTATATCATCGCCACCATCTGAATACAATACAAGATCTTCAACAGAATTCAGGATATAAGCATAACCACCTTCTTTAGCAACATCCTTTATGGCCTGTCTTGCTTTATTAACAAAAGGTGTGATCAGCTCAGTCTGTTTGGAAGTGAGTTCCTGCTGTGCTGATTGCTGAAAAGCTTGTATCCGATCCTGCAGGTCATTTATTTCTTTTTCTTTTGTAGCCTTAATAATGTTCGACATACTTGCGGCATTTTTCTGATAATCAGCCCCTTTCATTTCTAATTCTGACTGCATAGTTTGCAATTCACCCTGGAGTGATTGAACATATTTATCCATAACGACTTTCACGGTATCCTGGCCTGGCATCAGTTCCAGAACTTTACCAAGGTCAATATGTCCGATTTTTGAGGATTTCTGTGCGTTGGTGGTTGCTGCAACAGCTACCAGTACTACAATTGCTAAAACTTTAAGGGTGTTCTTCATCATGTTTAGGTATGTGGATTAATTGTTTTCAGATTAAATGAGGCGCAAAGGTAAAAAAAAGGTGCTACCAAAAGCATCGCTATGCTATTTTTTAGTTTTCGTATTTTGTTGGGGCTTATAGGTATAGCCAAGTTTATCAAGTACCTGTTCGCTTATATCATATTTGGGACTGGTAAAAATAAGAGTGGCGTTATTAGACTTGTCAAAGACAATAGCATAATTTTCAGCATTTGCAATTTCTTCTATTGCATTGTACACTTTTTCTTGTATCGGTTTTACAAGCTCCTGGCGTTTTTTAAACAAATCACCATCACTTCCGAAACGCTTTTTCTGTAAATCCTTGGCTTCTTTCTCCTTTTGAATAATGTCATCCTGCCGCTTTTTCTTCATATCTTCAGGCAGCAGAACAGCTTCGTTCTGAAAGTTTTTGTACATTTTATCAATTTCTGCAAATTTCACTTCTATCTCTTTTTGCCATTGAATTGAAAGATCGTCAAGCTGGGTTTGTGCATCGGAATACTCAGGAATATTGCTGAGAATATAATCCGTATTCACGTAGGCTGACTTCTGGGCTGAGGCACCAAAACCTAAAGCAAAAATGATTGTAGCAATCAGAATAAGATTTTTCATAACATCAAGTTCTTAAATTTGATATGATAGTGTATACCGTCAATTTATATTTACTAATGCAATTGCAAAAAACCTGCCAAACTATTAATCGATTGAAGAATTCATTGAAAAATGGAATTGGCCTTTATTGGCAGATGGCAAACCAGGAATATTATCGAAACCATATCCCCAGTCAAGACCCAGCAATCCAAACATTGGAAGAAATACCCTGACTCCGACTCCAGCTGACCTTTTCACATCAAAAGGCGTGTATTTCTCAAAAGTTGCCCAGTCGTTCCCGGCTTCTACAAAAACTAGTCCGAAAATAGTCGAATTCGGATTGAGCGACAAAGGATAGCGAAGTTCAAGAGTAGTCTTACTGTATACAGTTCCTCCGGAAGGGCTAGGATTAGATGGTAACCCTTTATCGGGTGTGAGGCTTTCATTCTCATATCCCCTGAAACCAATAAGCTGGCGTCCGTCGATGGCCGAATAACCCGACATTCCATCACCACCCATAAAGTACCTGTTGAAAGGAGTAACCTCAATGTCACTGCTATATTTACCAAGGAAAGCAACTTTAGCACGGGCCATAACTACCAGGTCGCCTACAATCTGCTGATAAAATGCACCGCTAAATTTCCACTGGTTAAACTCAATCAAACGATATTTATCTTCTGGTGACTTGGCAGCAAAACTGTTGGGAGAAATCAAGGAATAAGGAGGTGTTAATTCGAGTGATAAATTCAACTCGGAGCCCGCACGTGGATATATTTGAGCATCAGTTGAATATCTACCTAATCCAACCATATATGAATAGCTCTGATATAATCCATTCGACTTTTTCCCAAATAGTGAATAATTTTCAATGTTGTAATGTTGAAGGCTGATTGTTTGAGTAAGATTAAAATAATTATCAGGCCAATTCAAACGCCGGCTAAAAGAAAAGGACAGACCCGTGATATTATATTTATAATATAATGGACTGGTTTTGGAATACGGGCTAGTAACTGCTGAAATAAAAGTAGATACGCTGAATTGATTTGGTTTTTTGCCACCAAGCCAGGGTTCAGTAAATGAAGCGCTGGCGCTTATGTAGCCTTGGCCATACGATTGCAGACGCAATGATAATTTCTGCCCATCACCCGAAGGTATTGGCCTCCAGGCTCCTTTCTGAAACATGTTACGCGCTGAGAAATTATTGAATGACACGCCTAAAGTTCCGATAAGCCTTCCATACCCCCATCCTCCGGAGAGTTCAAGCTGATCGGATGAGGTTTCCTCTACTTTGTAGGCTACATCTACGGTTCCGTTTGTCGGGTCAATATTGGGTGTTTGTATATCAATTTTTTCCTGGTCAAAGTATTTCAATTGCGTGAGCGAAGTACGGCTACGTAAAATATCCGATCGGCTGAATAATTGTCCGGGTCTTGAATATAATTCCCTGATAATTACATGATCATTGGTTCTTGTATTTCCGGCGACAGTAACCTTGTTAACAGTCATCTGTTTCCCTTCCCGTATTCGGATCTGAAGATCTATCGAATCGTTCTCAGCACTGATTTCAATTGGTTCAATTGTGCATGTAAGGTAACCATCATCTACAAATAAGCTCATTAAATCAATGCCGTTCGGGTTGAACTGTAACGAAGCATCCAATTGCTCCTGGTTGTAAACATCTCCTTTACGTATTCCTAGCAACAGTCCAAGTTCGGTGGCTGTAAACTTGGTATTCCCGATAAATGAAATATTCCTGTAATAATACCGATGTCCTTCGTAAACATCAAGGTCAATGTTTATATTATTACGCCCCGATTTATAAATTGAGTCTTTAATAAGAGTAGCATCCCGGTAGCCGTTTTCATAGAATTTCTTAACCAGGGCAACTTTATCGGCTTCGTAATCGCTTTCAATAAATTTTGAAGATTTGAAAACTCTGAACTTCATGTTTTTATCAGCCACATCCTGTACATACGACGGATAATTTTTCAAATTCTTATGAAACAAATAGTCGAAAAACCCAAAAAAGGATTCCTGAAATGTGTACAAAACTCTATAGGAACCTTTCTCCTTTGTCTTTTTTAATGCTGATTTTAATGTAAGCTCACTTACTTCTTTATTACCAATAATATTAATCTTAGCTATTTTAACTCGATTGCCTTTATTTACGATAATATCAAGTGCAACATTATTGACCATAGCAGTATCCTTTATCTGCTTGATTTTAATACTAGCATCAAAATAACCTTTACCAACGTAGTGTTTTTTTATGGTATTCTGTATCCGGTTTAAAAGGTTATCCGTAACTACATCGCCTTTGGATACTTTTATTTTATCCTTTAAATCGTCAACTTCACCTTTTCGTATGCCAACAAAATTGAATTTTGAAAGACGCGGCCGTTCTGTTAACCGGATCTCAAGGAAAATCTGATCGCCCTGAACGCTTGTGGCTACAATTTTAACATCTTCAAAAAGACCCTGCTGCCAAAGTTTGTCCATTGCAGACCTGATTCTTTCGCCCGGGATATCAATTTTGTTACCTACCTGTAATCCAGATAATGATATCAAAACAGAACTGTTGAGGTATTTTACACCAGTAACAGTGATGCCTCCGATAGTATATTTCCTGGGAAAACTGTAATTGATATCCGGAACTTCATCACCTGCGTTAACCTGTGCCATTACAGGCATTGTGAGGATTGAAAATAGAATAGTAAGTAAAGTAAAGCGCTTCAGTGTCATCCTTTGCAATTTAATATTTGTTCACTTGTTTTGCCAAACCGCCTCTCGCGATGCTGGAAATCAATTATAGCTTCGTATAGATCGTCTTTGCGGAAATCAGGCCACAGTTTAGATGAAAAGAATAACTCGGTATAAGCGGTTTGCCACATTAGAAAATTACTTGTACGATATTCGCCACTGGTACGTATTAAAAGTTCCGGATCAGGCAGATCAGGGGCATTCATACTGGCTGAAACTAATTTCTCGGTGATCTGGCCGGGAGTAAGTGTTCCTTCTTTAACCTGGGTTGCAATCTTTTTAATAGCATCAACAATCTCCCACCTGCCACTGTAGCTCAAAGCCAGAAACAAATCCATCTGCGTATTTCCAGCAGTTTTTTCCATGGCTTCAGCAAGTTCCTTTTTAACCTGAGGATCCATACATTGTACATTGCCAATTACCCTAAGCCTGATATTATTATCGTTGAGGGTCTTGATTTCATTATTAATTGTAACAACCAAAAGGTGCATCAATGCATCAACTTCGTCCTTTGGGCGATTCCAGTTCTCAGTTGAAAAAGCATACAAAGTAAGATATTTGATCCCCAGTTCAGCCGCAGCTTCAGCTGTTTCACGTACTGATTGCACTCCATTGTTATGCCCAAAAACACGTTGTTCGCCACGTTGCTGAGCCCATCTGCCATTGCCATCCATAATGATGGCTATATGCTTTGGCAACCTGGATTTATCAATAGTGTCGATCAAATTGTTATTCTCCATCATTTTCGACAAATTTAGGCTTTTGTGCATTACAGCATAAGCCCCTTTTGTTAATTATTCTTAATGTATATGTTACAGGTTTCTAATTCTGTAAACTACTAGTATCCTTTGCGTTGGTGTTCGAGACAACTCTCTTTAGCCAACATTTTTATTTTTACAGTTAACGAAATACCGGCAAATGAATACCAATCTGTATTACTCGAATTACCACGCTGCATTCCGATATTATGAGAAAGTGAAGGATCTGAAGCCCGTTCATTTATTGTTGCCGTTGACGGATCATTTCCAGCCAGGTCCAGATAGTAAGTTGCACTGACATCGTCAAGGTGATCGGTAGTAGTTTTACGCATTCCCCACTCGGCACCTATTCCAATTAGTTTACTTACACTGTATTTTACCCCAATTCCGAAGGGAACACTGAAAGCGTATAGATTGTATGGAGCACTCTCCCCTTCAGTAGTAAGTGGCTGCAATTCAACATTTTGACCAGCCACATTTCCATAAGGCTTGAAAAAGAAAACAGCAGCACCCCCAAAAATATATGGTGTAATCGGATGCATTTTACTACCTATAAAGTAATCAAAAAAATTGATCTCAAGCTGCACACCGGCCTCAGTAATTTTCGATTCAAAATTAAGATTCCGGTCAGGATTTGTTTTACTTATAGCATCATTACCGGCAACACTACCCCGCAACCCATGCACTCTAAGCGATATGCGTGAATTGAAATTCTGCCGGTATAATATACCAAATGCAGGATTCGACATCAGGAATGGTTTGTTTGGGTTAAGATCGCCCATATAATAAGTAACCCCACCCAATAATCCAAAATCGCCGGATTTCTGGGCATAAATTAATGGTGCCGAAAACACCAGAAATAAAAGGGAAATTAAGATTTTTTGCATATTTTTTTGGAGGGGCAAAGGTAGTATTATTATTGATACAGAGTGTATAGTAATGATTACTGTCTGATTTTAAGGTTTAGGAGGAAATGGAAAATCGACTTTTATGAAGATACACGGAAGGTTTCTTTATTATTTGTTGCCAGTTTCCTTGATTCAGATTGTCTGCCATGATCAATAAATTTATGATTGAATCTACACGGGTTTAACTTAAAGATATTGATGTTTCTTCAGCATTCTGATATAAATGGACTTCAGCCGAAACATACACAGAGATTTAGCAGAAAAAACATGCATTTCAATACCTCCTGATTGGAAGCACTCAAATTAAATCAAAAGAGAAAGGAGTTAAAAGCAGGATTGCAGCAGTAATCCGACATGGACATTTTTCAATTACGGATATCAGATCCCCAGTTGAGTTTTGCACGAATTGTCGAAAAGAAAGTTTCATTCAGACGTTGTACCAGGTTAATTTCAAATTCAGCCTTTCCCACAACCAGTTCATTTTCAGGGGTAATGATAGCCGATTGTGAGTCCAGTCCGACTAGTGCCTGGTGATCACGACTTTCAACATTAATCCGGATCTGGCTGCTGTCAGGAATAACGACAGGCCGCACTGATAAATTGTGCGGTGCAATCGGAGTAATTACAAAATTATTCGAATCCGGGGTAAGTATTGGCCCTCCGCAGCTAAGCGAATAAGCAGTCGATCCTGTTGGGGTTGCTATAATCAGCCCATCAGCCCAGTACGAATGGAGCAATTGCTCGTTTACCCATACATGCACAACTACCAATGACGAATTTTCTTTTTTATTGATCGAAAGCTCATTAAATGCAAAATTAAAATCGTTGAATAGTCCGACCGGCGATAATAAGCTGATAAGCGTACGTTTTACAATGCGATAACGATTTTCCATTATATCCTGCAACGCTGTTATGATTTCACCAGGTGGGATACTCGAAAGAAAACCCATCCTTCCCAAGTTAATACCGGAAATCGGAATTCCTGAATCGCGCACCAAACGAACTGAATGTAACATGGTACCATCACCACCAATTGAAAACAACAAATCAGCCTGGCCTTTCAGATCATCATGTTCCTGAAACAGTTTTATATCCTGCCGGAAAGAAATTCTGTCCTTCATAAAATCGTGGAAAGGTTTCCAAACGAGTATGTTACATCCCTGGTTTTGGAGCGTTTCAACAAGAATGCGGATATAATCCAGTTGATCGCTGTTAAATTCTTTTCCGAATAATGCAATTCTCACTTTACTAGAATTTTTTTTGTTAAAGATGAAGCGGAATAAACGTTTGAAAGGAAATCCCATTTATATCCCCGCAATAAAGTGAATAAAGATACCACTTTTACCTGACTTATTAATAGCATATTCGATCCGGACTACTTTGTCATAATAAGAAACCAAATCGACACCTAGCCCCGCACTTGCCAAAAAAGTACGTGGCAACACGTTATTGAACTGCCCGATCCATTGAGGCTGCCATACATAACCTGCATCAGCAAAAGCTGTAAGGTATACTGCATAATGGATAAGACCGAACTTTGGAGTTGGAATAAAACTGATTTTCTGCGTCTGTTCGGGAATCAATGCAAATTTTATATTTGAACGAACAATGCCAAAATGCTTCCCGTCGATTACATTATATTCATACCCCCTTACATAATCGCGACCATAGCCTAGGCCTTGAATCAGGAAATATGGCTGCCATGCCGATGATGACACTTTTCCAATAAAAGAGATGCCTGAATACCATCTCTTTGCCAACCTGGCGTAATATCGCGTAGTTGTTTTTGCCCAAGCTATATCAACAGGTTTTTCAAATGCGAATCCCAATCCCGACTTATTTAATTCCAGATCCACATACCAGCCTTTAAGAGGGTAATACTTTATATCACGGTGATCCATTTTCAGTTTATAATACAAGTATAAAAACGATGGCTGATCCAGGTTTGAATAACTGTAATCAGGATTTAACTTCATAAGTGAATCGGAAAATGACAAGGCACGAAATCCGGCAAATAGCTGGTGTGTTGTAAATATATTTTTACGGAATGTGCCATTAATTGAAAAATATTTTTCAGTGGATAAACCCTCAGAAACAAATGCAAATAATAGCTCATCGTCCTGCGTGAGATATCCTGTTTCACGGTAATTTTTAAATCCCGCCTCAAAACCGATACCGATATGCTTCTTTTTATCAATATAAGGATTCTGATAAGCCAGGCTCAGTTGATGATTTTTACCAAACTGAACATTGGCATCAAACTCATCCATCCGCCCGGTGAAATTGTACCATTTCAGGTCAATGCCATAATTAATACGGGTAAAATCACGTGTTTGCAACCAGGAATTAAAGTTTCGATCCGTAATCTGCAATATAGGTACAGGCCATAAATACCAGCGTTCGAGTACTGATATTTTAATATTCATAGTTACAATATCTGCGGAATCGCGCCATAATAATGTATCAATAGTAACAAAATTGAATAATGAAGTATTTAGTATATTCAGACGTGATTGGTTTACACTTTTACTGAATTCATCCTGTGAGAATTTGTCGCCTGGCGCAATAACTAACTCTCTGAAAATAATATTCTTATTGGTTTTCTTATTCCCTGATAATTCGATTGTTCCTACTGTTATTGATTTTGCAGGGTAAACGGTTTGTGCATAAGCAGACAACGAACTTAAAAAAACAAGTAGAAGCAGGACCAGCCCACGTATTGCCAATGTAGATGGTATTTTATATTGATAATCCATGAATGAGGATCAGACGTTTAAATAAGTCATCAGTTGGTCATAGCGTTCGCGAAGATTATCGAAATAATCACTTTCGAAAAACGATGCCTTAATTGTATAATCATGTCGTATAAATGATTGTATTACAGGCTGAATATCAATCCGGTTGAGTTTCATGGTAAGCTCAAGTCGTGTTGAATCGGCAGGTGAGGTCACATAAAAACTCAGGATTTTTGCATCATTCTCTTCGACGATTGTTGAAACTGATACCATCGAAAAATCGTTAGCATTGAGCTCCAGTACAAGAATTCCTCCCGGATTACTGACAGCAGCAGTTTGAGCCATTTTTTCAACCAGATCAGCCAATGTGATTAATCCAAGATAGGAGCCCTTTTCATCAACTACCGGCAAGGTGGTAAGTTTATAATCCGCAAAAAGCTTCATAGCTTCATAAATATGCCTCGAATGAAGTATAGATACATTCTGTAACTGTAGCTGGTAATTCCATATTGGCTCTTCGAATGAGTCGGCTGCAAATATGTCATCTTCCGAAATAAGCCCCAACAACTGAGAATCACCAACCACAGGGAGATGCGAAACCTTGAATTCATCGAACCAATGCATAGCAATAAGTCCTGTATCAGAGGTTTTGAGTGGCAGTACAGCGTTTGATATGAGGTCTTTTGTAATCATAAAATTATTAGCGCAAATATCGTGCCTTAAATAAGTAAAACCAAGCGTAGTGTTTTGTAATTTTGTAGCGTAATATTCAACGATGACAAAGTTAAGTGTAAATATTAATAAAATTGCTACAATTCGGAATGCTCGTGGCGGAAATATGCCCGACGTATTGAGAGCAGCTATTGATTGTGAATTATTCGGTGCCAAGGGCATTACGGTTCATCCTCGTCCCGACGAGCGCCATATCCGGTACAGCGACGTGTATGAGATTTATCCTTTGGTTAAAACTGAATTTAACATCGAAGGTAATCCCATTCAGCGTTTTATCGACCTTGTTCTCGAAGTAAAACCAACCCAGGTTACCCTTGTCCCTGATGCGCACGATGCTGTAACTTCCAATGCGGGTTGGGATACAAAAAAACACATGTCATTTCTGAAAGAAATAGTTTCGGAGTTTAAATCGCATGGCATAAGAACTTCCATTTTTGTTGATCCTGATACCGAAATGGTTTCCCATGCCGCTGAAACGGGAACTGATCGTATTGAACTTTATACTGAAGCTTATGCCCACCAGTACATACAAGATCGTGCTGTGGCTATTGCTCCTTATGTAGAGGCATCAAGAGTTGCTACACATAATGGCATGGGAATCAATGCCGGGCACGATCTCGATCTGAACAACCTTTGGTATTTGGTTAGAACCATACCTGAAGTACTGGAAGTTTCAATTGGCCATGCATTGGTTGGAGAGGCTTTGTATATGGGACTGGAAAAAACAATTCAACTTTATCTGCAACAATTGCGGTAATAGTGAAGTTTTAATACTTCACTTAAGCTTCATCCCTTTTGTAGACTTGTTACTTATTCTGTCAATTCCCCTTATTGAAATAAATAGACTTTTAAATCCGTACTCAATGAAAGCAAATATTCTTTCCATTTTTCTTGTCATTTCAGCTTTTGCAACAATGGCTCAAACTGTTATTGAAACAAAGCAAACAGCGGAACGCAATGGCATCATTTTTATGAAAGGTGACAATACGCCATTTAGTGGAAAAGCGGTTTCTTATTTTCCTACTGGAAATAAGCAAGTTGAAGCAGCATATCTGAACGGAAAAGAAAATGGTTTGGAAACCGACTGGTATCCTAACGGAAAAGTGATGATGGAAATTACTTACCGTGATGGTGAATTTAACGGACCTTACAGGTTTTATTATCTGGAAGGCGGAATGGAGTACGAAAAAATTTATTCTGGAGGGCTGATGAACGGGCCTTCTGTTCACTTTTATCCTGATGGCAAAAAAGAATACGAAGGCACTTATTCTGATTGCCGCGAAACCGGTACCTGGACCTATTACCATCCAAATGGCGAGAAGATGAAAGAAGGTGTTTTTAAAGACGGATTCGAAGACGGTGAATGGCAGTTCTGGGATGAGAACGGTGAATTGATGAAAATTATTACCTATAAATCAGGGGATGTTACTGCTGAACGTAAGTTAAAATAATCGGGTTAATTCTAATGTTCATGTTATTTTTTTGAAGTCACTTTCATCATCTGTTTAAATCATTGAGATTCAAATCTGTTTTCTATAAAATATTTCCAACTAATATGTATGAAACTTTTTTTTCGCGAATTCGGCCACGGTCCACCAGTAATAATTTTACACGGTCTCTTCGGCCAAAGTGATAATTGGGTAACAGTCGGACGTCGCATTGCCGATCAGTTTCATGTGTACATCCCCGATCAGCGTAATCATGGACAATCGCCACATACCGCTGTTCATAGTTTTCCTGCCATGGCCGATGACCTTGCTGAGTTTATCGAAGATCATCAGATTGAGAATCCCTTTCTGATCGGCCATTCGATGGGAGGAAAAGTTGCAATGACATACGCTCTCGAAAATCCAGGAAAGGTTCAGAAACTTGTAATTGTTGACATTAGTCCACGCAAATATCCCGAGCGAATAACGCACACACAGATCATCAGCCAGATGATGGGAATTGATCTTGAAAAAATTAAAACACGTGGTGAAGTGGGAAAAATACTGGATTTAACTATTCCTGAACCCCGGGTGCGGATGTTTATACTCAAAAATTTATATTATAAAATTGATGGCAGCCTGGCTTGGCGATTAAATCTTGCAACTATAAATCAGAGTATGGATCTGCTTTTTGACGGAATTCGAAGTGAGAACCAGTACAAAGGCCCTGCTCTTTTTATTCGGGGCGGCAAGTCCGACTATGTACCGGATGCAGATATTCCGTTGATTGAAAGCATGTTCCCGGGCGCAACAATTAAAACAATTTCCGGGGCATCGCATTGGCTACATGCTGATGCCCCGGAAGAATTATGTATTCTGCTTAGTGGTTTTCTGGAAAGGGAATGCAAATTTGGCTAGTTTATCAAAAGCAGTTCTGAGAAATTAGCGTCAAAACTTTCCTTCAATTTATTTTAACTTTTTTGTTTAAATTCAAAAAGTACAAACTTTCACTTGCTTTTAGTCTTTGTAATTCCACCGCTATTAGTAATTATCAACTCATTTAAATCCAGGTCATTATTCCAATTATTCCGTTGCTGAGAAAATAAATTGTAAATATTAAATTAAAAGTAGCAGTTAAGACAGCACCATAATAAAACATCCTGGACATCTTCGCAAAACGATTCTTGAAAATGTAATAGATAGTCCATAAAGATGCCAACGCAAAGCCAATCGTAGCGATAAAAATCAACAGTGAGAGTGGGCTGATGTTTCCTAACAATAAGAAACTATCAATATTCGTCTGTATGCTTATTTTAATCGCAACATAAATGGCGAAAAGGAAAGAAATGCTTATAAATGGCCAAAGGTTAATCATTAACGCTATTTTATCTTTTTTCTTGCCAAATAGAAAAATAAGTAATCGGAGCAAGGCAAAAACAGTTATGATAAAAGGAATGATTAAAAGAGCCCAAAATATTGTAAGAAGGGAATAGGCATAAATCGGGGATATTTTTTTTAGCATTCCAATAGCGCCATATAACACTTGTCCTTCTACCGGGTCGTTTACTTGAATAACCCCTATACTATTATAATTAACTAACCTAAATTCATTGCTATCTGTTTGGATAAATTTTTCTGTAGAATAACCATTTAAGACATTTTTTTTGTACAAAGTATCATCCTTGTACCATATCTTTTGAATATATTTCATTTTTTCAAAAAATCGGAAAGCCTTAAACTTTGAATTAACCCTTATGTAATATCCCGAGATGTCTAATGTTGAATTATTGATAGCTTTTATTGCTTTAACAGGTTCCTGGGGTAAATCTTTAGTTTGATACGCCATTATTAACCTTGCTATTCTATTGGCTATTACGCTTTCATCTTCGTTATTTATCATTACTGCAAAACCTATATTAAATTCAGGGAGATATCTAAAATCAGCGTTGCTTCCTGGAACATGGCCTCCATGCCCATGGTATGCAAAACCTTTATAGCGAGAAACATAGTTTGTTAAACCATAATTATCACTAAATATATCTGAGTTTGAAACAGTAAAACTTTCACATTTTTCCATTCTTTGTAAGGAAGAGTCAGAAAGCAGCTGTATGTTATTTATTTTAC
>JBBQGD010000083.1:0-14600 GCA_038322655.1 Bacteroidales bacterium
CTATTGTCCAGAATTGATGACCAAAACCTTCGTCAGAAACAAAATCATAAGTTGGTTTATTGTAAACTACTATATTATTTACAATTTCATCGATATGCGCATTGTCCGGGTACGAGAAAAAAACCGGTTCTACATTCGCATTTGTAATGCGTACATGTATCATTCTGTCTTCTTCCTTATCTCTTCTCGTCAGTTCATGTTTCTTGATCTTATTATTAAAATAATCCTCAATACTTGTACATCCAACAATTCCATATTGAGTGCGGCCATCCATAGTTTGAGCATATATGTATAATTCTTCTTGTTTATCCTGTATAAGCCATTTGTTTTTTCTGAAAGCTGAAAAATTTTCAACTACTTTATTATAAACATCTTGTCCATGCACATCCACACCAACAGGTAAGTCAATTTCAGCTTTGGTAACCCTTAGTAATGAATATGGATTATTTTCTGCCTCGATGCGGGCTTCATCCGAACTCAATACATCATAAGGTCTCGATGCTAATTGTTTTACAATTTCAGCCGGTGGGCGTAAACCCTTAAATGCTTTTAAAATAGCCATTGCTTTAAGATTTGGTTCAAAAAAAATCACGTTTATAAAACGTGAACAAAATTATAAATAAGATCAAATGATTTATCATAAATCAAAAAAAACAATGAACAGCCAAGTCATTGATTTACAGGCACACTAAGTCATTTGATAATTATCAATCATCATCACTGTCAACAATTCCGGCGGAACGCTGCAGAGATCCGATCAATGCACCAAGCATTTTGGTCATTTCCATCAATTGGTTACGTGAGTCATCAAGATCATTATTATTAAAATAGTTTTGTCTGGATGCCATTGCACTATGAACCACGCATTCGCGAACAGAACTTTTAGCCATTTTTAAATAATGTATAAACTGGGCTTTGTTGCGTGCTGAACCTTCTGCAATGTGTAAAGCTATAGCTTGCGCAGAACTGTAGAAATGAGAAGCCAATGATATAGAGCCGGTTTCAGGGAACTTATTTACCTTTCCATACACCCAATCAATATAATCAAGAGCTTTAAGGTATATACGTAAATCCTCGAAACGAAAAAAAGTAGCAGTTTTGTCGAGTTCAGTTTCCATTAGTATGTGGTTTTTGGTTTTATAAATACAAATATAAAGAATAATATTTTGCCAACCTCTGAAATTTTCAGCTAATATACAATGATAGCTAAAAAAAAACAAGAAAGTTGTTATGAAGAATCATGCTTTCAAAAAAAATGTACAATTAAAAGATAAGAACATTTAATTTAAATAACATAATTCAAGCATTTAACAACTTTCCTGGTCACAGAAACAACATGTAAAATATAGTTAAATTTCTACTTATTTACCTGAAAGGTTTTGTCATTTTTGGTGAAAAAATTCACAATCTGCCTGGCAGCTGCCAATCCTGCATTATTATTAGCTTCGGATGTTTGAGCGCCTATTTTCTTAGGAGTGAAATAAAATCTGTTTGAAAATTTTTCAGCTATCAAACCTTTACAATCCGGTTCAACATCCGAAACATATTTAAAATCAGTTCTTTCAGAAAACATTTTCAATAATCCCTCTTCATCAACAACCTCTTTACGGGCCGTGTTTATCAAAGTTGCTCCTTTTGGCATTAATGAAAGCAAGTCGTAGTTTATTGACTTTTTAGTCTGTGCAGTTGCCGGCATATGCAGGGAAACATATTGACAAGTTTTATACAGATCATTTACATTATCCATATAATGAATCCCCTCAGCTTCAATTGTTTTTTTGTCGACAAAAGGATCGAATGCATAAATATCCATTCCAAATCCACGGGCAATAGTTGCAACAGCTTTTCCAACATGTCCGTAGGCATGAAGACCCAGTTTTTTGCCTTTCAACTCAGTTCCGGAGGATCCGTTGAAATTATTACGTGCGGCTAAAACCATCATACCTATTGCCAATTCACCTACAGCATTAGAGTTTTGACCCGGAGTATTCATAGCAACTACACCTTTTGCTGATGCTTTTGCCAAATCGATATGATCATAGCCTGCTCCTGCCCTGACAACAATTTTCAATTTTGCGGCAGAATCAAATCCGTCGCTGTCAACAATATCGCTCCTGATAATGATTGCATCAGCATCAGTTACAGCCTGGAGAAGTTCCTTTTTTTGAGTATAATTTTCGAGAAGAGCCAATTCATAACCAGCAGCTTCCACTATTTTCTTTATACCTTCCACTGCAGCTTTTGCAAATGGTTTTTCAGTGGCAATCAGAATTTTTTTCATAGATTGGATTTAAATTAGAAATACTGCGTAAAAACTGATTATTTATTTGCGTTTTCAAACTCATGCATACAATCGATGAGCGCCTGTATACTTTCAATTGGCAGGGCATTGTATGCAGAAGCCCTGAAGCCACCAACCGAACGGTGCCCTTTAATGCCGATCATACCTTTGGTTTTAGCAAATTCCATAAAGGCGTCTTCTTTATCCTTATATTGTGCTTTCATCACAAAACAAATGTTCATAAGCGAGCGGGCATTTTTAGCAGCTGTTCCTTCAAACATTTTGCTGTTATCAATTGCATTATACAAAAGATTGGCCTTGGCAATATCCATTTCTTCCATTTTCTTAACACCTCCCATTTCTTTAACCCATTTCAGAGTTTCCTTAAGGGTGAATATGCTGATACAAGGCGGTGTATTAAACATAGAACCTTCTTTTATGTGTATGCGGTAATCCAGCATCGAAGGGATTGCACGTTCAACTTTTCCCAAAATATCTTCACGTATAATTACGAAAGTAACGCCTGCCGGACCGGCATTTTTTTGAGCGCCACCATAAATCATTGCATATTTTGAAATATCTATGGGGCGACTTAGAATATCGCTCGACATATCAGCTATTAATGGAACCGGGCTATCAAAATCTTCTCTGATCTCAGTACCATAAATAGTATTGTTGGTAGTGATATGGAAATAATCGGCATCCGCAGGTATAGTGTAACCAGAAGGTATGTAGTTGAAGTTTTTATCAGCTGAAGAACCGATAACGGCAACTTCGCCAAATAATTTAGCTTCTTTTATTGCTTTCTTTGCCCAAACACCCGTTTCAAGATAAGCTGCTTTTTTATTCATCAGGTTAAATGGAACCATACAGAATTGCAAACTCGCTCCTCCTCCGAGAAAAAGTACCTGGTAACCTTCAGGTATACTTAGTATTTCTTTAAATAAGGAAACGGCTTCGTCAATAACTGCCTGAAAATCTTTGCTGCGATGCGAAATTTCAAGTAATGACATTCCGATACCATTTAAATCAAGAATTGCTTTTGCAGTGTTTTCGATGGCAATTCGTGGAAGGATTGATGGGCCAGCATTAAAATTGTGTTTTTTCATCTTTTTATTTTTTTTATATTAATTCGTTGATTTTCTGTATTTATATGTCGCTATATGACTATATCGCAAGTCGGGATTGCATTGTTAATAAATTCACACAAAGTTAAGAAATGTTAGTTGGCTGTAAACAAAATAATAACAATTTATTTGTCGATATTATTACTATCTGCTACTTGCTAGCTTCCAAAAATGCATAATCGACTAATAATGTGAACTTTACTTCTATTATTTGAAATTATTCTAAAAAAAGAAAATCAAAAGTAAAATAGGTTTACAGTTTTATAAAAATAAGAAAATCAGGTAAATTGTTTTTGAAAGATATCATTCTGAGAATGAACCTTAAGCGGATAATTCAGTCTATCTCTTATTATTTGTTCTGGTTCGGATTGTTTGCTACATCAATGTTTTCCACAAGTGTCCAATATCCATTTCTGAAAATATAACCATCATAGGTATCACCGGCCGGAACGTAATACTTCTTTAAACCCGCCATTGAAGGATCCATTGGAATCATTCGATCCATCACAATCAGCCAGGTATTTTCTTTTTTCATTTTATTCTTTTTTTCGACCATTATTGCCTGGTAATCATAACGTAACAACATGGTTGCCTTTTCGGCATATTCAATTATCACTCTGTTTTTTATACCTCTATCAGTTTTAAATACAGGCATTCCAAATATTACATTTCCATTACTATCCTGAAAAACTATATCTATAAATTTACGGTTTGAAGTGGATGTATAACCATCCCATCCAAGTAAAGTATATGCTTTTTGACCGCCTGTTTCAACCTCTATCATTTTATAATAAATCGCACCATACCATGATTGTGGAGTCAACTGTTTTGTATCCAGGTCAGTCGCATCAAAACTCTTTGATTGCAGCGGAATTATTGCATTTTTATTTTGTTTTAATTGAATAAATCCAAAATATTTGTTTGTTCCATCTGATAAGGGAACATTCCAGGAGTAGATGCATAAATTACCGTCAGCCGAGGCTACCCGGGTTATTCCATAAATTGAATCAAAAGTTAAGTTGAATGTTAGTTCTGATTCAAGGACTGACTGAAATTTAGTAAAAAAGACAGTATTGGCATTCAACCGGCCGGAATCTGATTTTTGTTTCCAGATGAGCGTACTTAATTTACTCAGCGAATCCTGCATCTCTGATTCTTTTATAACTGATTGAGTAAATGCAAAATCTGATATAAAAAGCAGAACCAGAATTGTTGTTATAAATTTAATTTTCATTTCGGATTTTCTCACTTATTTAGCAATAATGACAAAAGTATAATTTTTACTGTAATTTCGCAGTTGATTAAAAGTTCAAAACGCCAGATATCTTTAAAAAGTATGATGAAACCTCTTTCACTTGAATCGCGTATTGATGCATTTATTGAGCTGGGTAAAGTGATTGGTCAGGCAGCAGAAAGCTATGCCACGCAGGAAACTGATTTTGCAAACTTGTATCCTGAATTAAGTTATTCGTTACAGTCTGCAAACCAGCAAAATCAATGGTTCACACCTTCAAATATCGCTTTTGCATTAAATACATGGAAGGATGCATTAACAAAAAAAGCATTGACAAAATGGACAGATCCTTATAAACCTGGCATCCATAACACTAAATCAAAGAGAGTTGCCGTGATTATGGCTGGAAATATTCCGCTCGTTGGATTTCATGATTTTCTGTGTACTCTGATATCAGGACACATTTTTATCGGAAAACTTTCTTCAGACGACAAAATACTTCTTCCGGCTCTTGCTGATGTACTTTGTAAAATTGAACCTTCGTTTATAGAAAAGATTCATTTTACCGAAGACACCATTAAAGATTTCGATGCTATTATTGCTACAGGAAGTAATAACACGGCACGGTATTTTGAATACTATTTTTCAAAATATCCGCACATAATACGCAAAAACAGGAATGGTGTTGCAGTTTTAGCTGGTAATGAAAATTCTGACGCATTTAAAAAACTAGGGTCCGATATATGTACCTATTATGGCCTGGGCTGCAGAAATATTACCAAAATCTATATTCCGGTTGGGTTTGCTCCTGAAAAACTTTTTGAAGCTATTGAGCCTTATAAGGAAGTACTGTTTGCTCATAACAAATACATGAATAATCACAGTTATCACAGGTCAATCTTCTTATTGAACAAAACTCCACATTTAGACAATGATGTTTTTCTTTTAACAGAATCAGAACAATACTCCTCTCCTATCCCTGTGCTTTATTACGAGTTTTATAAAAATATTGAAACATTGCAACACAAGCTTTTGCAGGATGATGAATTTATCCAATGTGTTGCAACTGATGCATTTAAAGGTAAAAAAACAGTTCCCTTGGGAAGTACCCAAAGTCCTGGTTTAGATGATTATGCTGATGGAATTGACACTTTAAAGTTTTTAATTGAGCAATAAAAAGATATCACAAAAACATGCCAACAAAATATTGTTGAAGAAAATGTTAGAAATATTTGTTTGTAAGCGAAAAATGTATAATTTTGCAGCCCTGAAAATAAAGCTGAAAGCATCATGAGAAAAGACATTCATCCAAAGGATTACCGCCTTGTAGTTTTTAAAGATATATCGAACGACTTTATGTTTTTAACCCGTTCGACTGTTAATACGAAGGAAACCATTACATATGAAGATGGTAAAGAATATCCACTTGTAAAATTGGAAATTTCAAATACATCACATCCTTTTTATACCGGGAAAATCAAACTTGTTGATACAACAGGTCGCGTTGACAAATTCCGTCAGAAAATGGAGAAATCAGCACAAATGAAAACTAAGACTAAATAATCTTTTAAATCATTTTGAAAAATAAATTGAGCTATCCGGTCTGGATAGCTTTTTTTTTGATTTTCTTTAGCCAATTTATTAAAAGTTAATTGTTTTTATATTGCAGGGTAAACAGATGCTTGTATCTTTATTGTCATAATTCTAATAACAAAGATTAATGTTCAATTTTATACTTTTTGAGGATCAGAGCCGCATTTCGTTGCGACCACTAACTTTTTTCCGGCCTGTAAGCGCTATCCGATCCGGCATTCTGACAATTTATGAAAAGTGGGGAAAACATCTTAATTCCCCTGTTTCATTTCTTACAGATAATTACCTACAGGAGAAATTCCCGCTTAAAGTAGGCTATGATAATTACCTGATCAATGGATCAATATTGCCGAACCGGGAACTTGTTGCTGAGATTCTTTCGCTTCCTGAGGATACATCATTAATGTTTGGTGATACAATTATTGCTATTCATCTTACAGCCGAAAACCTCAAACATTTCAGGCATGGAGTTGCTCCTAATTTAAAGAACCAGGCAATAAAATCATCCTTTGTGAAAATAAATAACACCTGGGATATTTTCGGAAATAACAAACAATCCATCATAGATGACTTTAACCTGATTACCCATAAACGGGTTTCAGCTGAAATTTCGTCAACCAACCAGGTTTTAGGAACCAATTTATTTGTGGAAGAAGACGTTAGCATTGAGTTTTCGACTATAAACACATTGAAAGGCCCTGTATATATAGGCAAACATGCTGAAGTGATGCCAGGTTGTCATATTGAAGGTCCCGTTGTCTTAGGTGAACATTCAGTTCTGAAAATGGGCACACTTGTATATAAAGGTACAACAATCGGCCCTTGGTGTAAAGCCGGTGGTGAAATAAATAACAGCGTTATGTTCGGCTACTCGAGTAAAGCTCACGACGGATTCATGGGCGACTCGGTGATAGGTGAATGGTGCAATATGGGGGCCGGAACCACAACCAGCAATCTTAAAAATAATTATGAAGCTGTAAAACAATGGAGTTATGGTGAAAACAAATTTGTAACCACTGGGCTTCAGTTTTGTGGATTGGTAATGGGCGACCATACTAAAACAGGTATTAGCTCAATGTTCAACTCAGGAACAACTGCCGGAGTATGTTCAAATATTTTTGGAGTAAGTTACCAACGTAATTTTATACCTTCATTTGTTTGGGGTGGAACTTCAGGATTCAGGAAACATAAATTAAATGAGGCAATGGAAACCGCTAAAGCAGTTTATGCCAGACGAGGCATTCCATTTGACACTATTGAAGAAAATATTTTTAGCGCAGTTTGTGAATTGACCAGTGATAATCGACTTATGTAAATTGATTAATCCTCAACTCCTGAATTCAGATTGAAATCCGGGAATTGAGATTTATTCTTATTAAAAGAGATTAATCATGTAAACAGACTTAAACGCTGTTAGTATTATACCTCATAGAACTTATATATTCCGATTCATTGAACATACAAATAATAACCTTGTTAAAGTGGTGGCATGGTTATTGACCAAACACTGATGCAAAATAATCTGGCACTATACATGCCAAACTGTCATTTTACTTATGGATAATAATATAAATATAGCTGATCTGCATCTTTCAAATGTGATGGAAGATGAAACTGAATTCATTCCTTTGCTTTCTGCTGAAGATGAGGAGATTATTAATGCGGAAGAAGTACCCCCTGTTTTGCCTATTTTACCCTTGCGAAACACTGTCCTATTTCCCGGCGTTGTAATACCTATAACTGTTGGTCGTGATAAATCTATCCGCCTGATAAAGGAATTTTATAAAGGTGAACGCATCATTGGAGTAGTTTCACAAAAGGACGGAGATATTGAAGATCCTGGTTTCGATGATCTGAATAAAATCGGAACCGTAGCCTATATCATAAAAATTCTTCAGTTGCCTGATGGCAATACCACTGCAATTATTCAAGGTAAAAAACGGTTTGAGCTTGGAACGATGCTTCAGTCAGAACCCTATTTTAAAGCAGAAGTTCGCAGCATTGATTCAAAAGTCTTTGTTTCGAAAAAAGACAAACGTTTTGAAGCATTAATTGCATCAATCAAAGATCTTTCTATTCAAATAATCAACCAATCGCCCAGTTTACCAAGTGAAGCTGCTTTTGCAATAAAGAACATTGAAAGCCCGGTATTCCTTGTCAATTTTGTTGCTTCTAACCTCAATGTTGAAATTACCGATAAACAGAAGTTGTTAGGTATTCTCGACCTGGAGGAACGTGCCAACAGAGTCCTGGGTTTGCTTACCAAGGAATTACAGATGCTGGATCTGAAAAATCAGATTCAGAATAAAGTGAAGGTTGATATGGATAAACAGCAGCGTGATTATTTATTAAATCAGCAGCTGAAACAGATACAGGAAGAGTTAGGAAGCAATCCTAACGAACAACAGATAAATGAAATTAAAGCCAAAGCATACTCAAGAAAATGGCCTGAAGTTGCATTCAAAGTTTTCGAAAAGGAAATAGCAAAGTTGCAGCGGATGAATCCCATGGCAATGGAATATGGCATGCAGGTTAACTACCTCGAAGTAATGGTAGACTTACCTTGGGACACTTTTACATCGGATAATTTTGATTTGCATCATGCACAAAAGGTTTTGGATAAAGACCACTACGGCATGGAAAAAATCAAAGAACGCATTATTGAATACCTGGCTGTACTGAAACTTAAAGACGATATGAAATCGCCTATACTTTGCCTTGTTGGCCCTCCGGGAGTTGGGAAAACATCACTTGGCAAATCCATTGCAAGAGCAATCGGGAGAAATTATATCCGCATGTCGCTTGGCGGATTGCATGACGAGGCTGAAATCCGGGGCCACCGCCGCACCTATATTGGTGCAATGCCTGGAAGAATTGTACAAAGTATCCGTAAAGCTAAATCCTCCAACCCGGTTTTCGTACTGGATGAAATTGACAAAGTTTCCGGTATGACGGTTAACGGAGATCCCTCGGCTGCTTTACTAGAAGTACTTGATCCTGAACAAAATATATCATTCTACGATAACTTCCTTGAAGTTGAATACGATTTATCGAAAGTGATGTTTAT
This sequence comes from Bacteroidales bacterium, assembly GCA_038322655.1. GTDB lineage: Bacteria > Bacteroidota > Bacteroidia > Bacteroidales > UBA4417 > UBA4417. Next base: position 9,303 of record JBBQGD010000083.1, read on the forward strand.
TGCTACGGCAAACTCTCTCAATTCAGTGCATCCTGCTTTACGCGACAGGATGGAAATAATTGATCTGAGTGGATACCTCATTGAAGAAAAGATTGAGATTGCACGCAGACACCTGGTTCCAAAACAGTTAAAAGAACATGGAATTGATAAAAAGAAAATCACTTTCAGCAAACCTGTTCTTCAAACCATCATCGAAAATTACACAAGGGAATCCGGGGTCAGATTACTTGAAAAAACCATTGCGAAAGTTATTCGCAACCGTGCACGGTATATAGCAATGAATGAAGAAATTCCTTCCATGCTTTCCGCCACAGATTTAGAGAAAATTCTCGGGCCTGCCCCTTTTAACAATGAGAAAAGTTATTCTGGTAAAACTCCCGGAGTAGCAACCGGCCTGGCATGGACAGCTGTGGGAGGCGAAATATTATTTGTTGAAGTGAGCCTGAGTCCGGGTAAAGGCAACCTTGCAGTTACCGGAAATCTTGGTGACGTGATGAAAGAATCAGCTTCTCTTGCATATGAATACCTGAAATCGCATGCTAGCCAGTTGAAACTTGAAAATGATGTTTTTGAAAAATGGAATGTTCACATTCATGTTCCAGAAGGTGCAACACCAAAAGACGGACCTTCGGCCGGTATCACTATGTTTACCGCACTTGCTTCAGCCTTCACAAAAAAGCCTGTAAATGAAAAGCTTGCAATGTCAGGTGAAATCACGCTCAGGGGGCGCATACTACCTGTGGGTGGTGTTAAGGAAAAAATCCTTGCTGCCAAGCGAGCAAAAATTACAGATATAATTTTATCTGAGGATAATAGAAGAGATATTATGGAAATTAAACCAGATTATATAAAAGGATTAAAATTCCATTACCTGAGAGATATGATTGATGTTCTGGATCTTGCCCTGGTAAAGAAAAATTGATAGAATCGGGTGTTGCATCCTGTCATAGGACCGAAGTTTATTTCATATTGAGCTATCTTTTATTGAGATAGCTTTTTTTTTGACAATTTATCAATTGAGTCCTACTTCTTTAATTTATAATATGTTATATTTTTTTTCGATAGAGTTGTAAAATTTCATATTAAATATAAATATCTGAAATCATATATATTTAACCGGATTTAAGGAGGGGTATCTGGCAAACGCTTAAATTTGAAGATTCATTTCATCATAACCCATGAGAATCTCATATTCAAATTACTTTGTACTTTTCTTTCTCATCCTGATGTCTGCTTGCACGTCAGGCCGATTCGAGAATGATGGGAGAACAGTATTTCGTTATAATGAGTCTGCTGGGATAACTTCTCTTGATCCGGTATTTGCACGTGACCAGGCCAATATCTGGGCTATAAACCAATTATTTAACGGGCTGGTTCAGTTGGACGATAATCTGAAAGTCAAACCATGTATAGCTGAAAGTTGGGAAATATCACCAGATGGACTGAATTATACTTTTCATCTGCGAAACGATGTGTTTTTTATAGCTGATGAAGCTTTTAACGAAAAAAAAGGAAGAAAGGCAGTTGCCAATGATTTTGTATATAGTTTTAACAGATTATTAGATGATAAAATAGCATCTCCCGGGGCATGGGTTCTGGCACAGGTAAAAAAAGAAAACAATGAATATGGTTTTGCCGCTCCGAACGACAGCACAATGATTATCAGTTTAAAAACCCCATTCCCTCCGTTTCTTGGATTGCTGAGTATGCAATATTGTTCAGTTGTACCTCATGAGGCGGTTGAAAAATATGGTGCTGATTTCAGGCAACATCCGGTTGGTACAGGCCCATTCAGATTGGGCGTGTGGAAAGAGGGTGTCAAACTTGTAATGCTTAAAAACGAGCATTATTTTGAAAATGGCACGAATGGCCCACTTCCCTACCTTGATGCAATAGCAGTAACTTTTATTGTTGACAAGCAGTCTGCTTTTCTTGAATTCATTAAAGGGAATCTTGATTTTGTTTCAGGAATTGATGCTAGTTATAAAGATGAGTTGTTGACTGGTAAAGGCAATTTACGAGAGAAATATTCAACTCAAATAAATTTAACAAAACAACCGTATCTCAATACGGAATATCTTGGAATAATGGTTGATACAATTTTCAAAGCGGCTTCTGAAAGCCCGCTCAAATTAAAGCTCGTCAGGCAGGCTATTAATTATGGCTTCGACAGGGTTAAAATGATGCGCTATCTCAGGAATAATGTTGGAATTGCAGGTACAGCTGGTTTTGTTCCGGCAGGAATTCCATGGTTTGACCAGAAACAAGTTGAAGGCTATCATTTTGATCCGGTAAAAGCTATGAATCTGCTAAGTAAAGCCGGATTCCCCGGTGGGAAAGGTCTTCCTCCTATAACACTCACTACTAATGCTTCATACCTTGATCTTTGCAAATTTATCCAGAGCCAGCTAGGTGAGATCGGAATTAATATTAAAATTGATGTCACTCCTCCGGCGACGTTAAGAGAGATGATTGCCCAATCGAAAGTAAATTTTTTCAGGGGATCGTGGATAGCAGATTATCCGGATGCTGAAAACTACCTTTCGTTGTATTATACACCTAATTTTTGTCCTGCCGGACCCAATTATACTCACTTCTCATCGGCAGCGTTTGATAAAATCTATAATGAATGCCTTCACGAGAATAATGATTCGGTACGAGGGTTAAAGTATATGCAAATGGACCGGATTCTTATTGAAGAAGCTCCTGTTGTGGTGTTATATTATGACGAAGTACTTCGGTTCAGCCGAAAAAACATCTCAGGATTAGGCTCCAATCCATTGAATCTCCTAAATTTAAAACAAGTAAAAAAAGCAAAATGACATTTAAAGACTTTAGCGAAATTGAACCCCGGGATATCAATCAGAATCCTTTTAAACTTATTGATGAAGATTGGTTTCTGCTTACTGCAGGTAATCTTCATGCATTCAATACGATGACTGCCAGTTGGGGAGGTATGGGTATTCTGTGGAATAAACCTGTTGTATTCTGTTTTGTAAGACCACAGCGATACACATATAAATTTATGGAGTCGAATGAATTCTTCACCATGAGTTTTTTTAATGAAAAATATCGGGATGCATTAAACTTTTGCGGGAAAAAATCAGGCCGGCAGGAAGACAAAATGAAATCTACCGGACTTATACCTGTTGAATCTCCAAAAGGATCTATATTCTATGAGCAGGCAGAACTAATGCTGGAGTGTCGGAAACTCTACTTTTCGGATATTATTCCTGAGCACTTTCAAGTGGAAGGAATACATGCAAACTATCCTAAAAAAGACTATCACCGTATGTATATCGGTGAAATCACTTCCGGCTTCAGTAATTTTAAGTAGCAAAATAAAAGATTATCCTGGCAATTAACTTTTTAAGCGGGAAAGTTGCAAAACGGTCTTTTTTACAAATATTTGCAGGTGATGAAAATAATTTAAGTATTTTAGCAGGTTTCAATACAGATCATTACTCATCACGGTTCTCTTTTTAGCAATAAACTGAATATCATTGAAAATAATCCACCAATTACGCGAAAAATTTGCTAAGTCATTTCTAATTACTCATGTAAATGAAATGGGCCGTAAACAAAAACAAATTAACCTGGATAATGCCCGAACGGTTGCTTTACTTTATTATCTTCCTGATGAAACTACGTATAAATTGGTTGAAACTATTTTAGCAAGATTTAGTGATATGAATTTGAAAGTCAGTGTAGTTTGTTATACTGATTTAAAAGTCTCACCTCACTATTTCATTCCAAAAATATCGCAGGATATTATTACTGCGAAAAATGTTAACTGGAGATTCCAACCTCAAAATGCTTTTGTTAAAGAATTTATCAATATTGATTATGACATTTTGATCGATCTGAGTTTGGCCGAATACCTTCCATTGCTTTACTGTTCTGCACTATCAAAGGCCGGATTAAAAGTAGGGAGATACCAGGAAGAGCACGAGTTGTTCTATGACCTGATGATTCATGCCGGACCGGATGAGACTATCGATTCATTTGTAACACAGGTAATTCATTATTTAAGCAGAATAAATAACTAAACAAATGAATACAAAATTCAGAGGTACAGGAGTTGCAATAGTTACTCCCTTTCACAAACAAGGTACAATTGATTTCACGGCACTTGAGCGTCTTATTGAACATCTTATTTCCGGCGGGGTAAATTATCTTGTCGTAAGGGGAACAACAGCCGAAACAGCTTCTCTTACCCATGAAGAAAAGCATGCTCTTGCCGATTTTGTTGTAGATATTGTAAATAAACGAATTCCTCTTGTACTTGGTATCGGGAGTAATAATACCCAGGATGTTATAAACGCAATTCGTTCTAATTCTCTTGAAGGCTATGATGCCATTCTTTCAGTTACACCCTATTATAATAAGCCACAGCAACGTGGTCTTTACCTGCATTATAAAAGCATAGCAACCGTAAGCCCGCTCCCCATTATTATGTATAATGTACCCAGCAGAACTTCGGTAAATATGAAACCCGAAATAACTTTACAACTGGCTTCAGAATTTGATAACATTATTGGAATTAAAGAAGCATCAGGAAATATTGAACAGATTTTGGAAATTATCCGTAATAAACCAAAAGATTTTCTTGTAATTTCAGGCGACGACATGCTGACTTTGCCTTTGCTTGGCATGGGTGCCGACGGTGTTATTTCAGTAATTGCAAACGCCTACCCTAAATTATTCTCCGAAATGGTTACTTTGGGTTTGAGAGGGGATATGGGAAAAGCCCGTATAATTCATTATAAATTAACTAATTTCATAAGATCGGTATTTGCTGACGGCAATCCTTCAGGGATTAAAGCTGCGCTGGAAATCAAAGAAATTATTTCCAATAACTTACGGTTGCCATTAGTAAAAATTGAAAAAGCCCATTACAACCATCTTGCTGCTATAATGGCTGAAATAGAGCCTGTTATTGAAAAATAATGAAAATAAGTGGATACATGAATAAAATCATATTGCTTCTGTATCTATTATCTTCATGCAATATTATTTCAGCACAATCAATATCAAGGCAAGCCAATCTGGCTCAGCAGTATCTCGATAACCGAGGAGAAGTATATTTCAGTTTTCAATTGAATGATTTGTCTCAACTATCAACCCTTTCCCGAATAATATCTGTCAGCAATGTTCAGGGCAATACCGTTTTTGCTTTTGCCAATCAAAAAGAATATTCTGATTTTCTAACTTATAATATTGATTATACAGTATTGACAGCACCTTCTGAACTCTATGCAGTCAAAATGACTGAAAATTCAAGACAAACTCTTTCGT
>JBBQGD010000084.1:0-14267 GCA_038322655.1 Bacteroidales bacterium
CATCACTACAGGACTCGAAGAAAATAAATTCGGCATAAACCAATGGGAACTGGAATCATTAGTCGAAAAGCTAAAAACACTGGATAACATCAGGCTGATCGGTCTGCATTTTCATATTGGTTCACAAATCACTGACCTTACTGCTTTTAAATCGCTGTGTATCAAAATAAACGAGTTTCAACAGTGGTTCAGTCAGCGCCATATTGAAATTCCTAATTTAAATGTTGGCGGAGGGCTGGGAATTGATTATCACGAGCCGGATCAGAATCCGATAGTGGATTTTGCATCCTTCTTCAGTGTTTTCCACGATTTTCTCGATGTGTACACCGGCCAAAAAGTTCATTTTGAACTGGGCCGTGCACTCGTTGCTCAGTGTGGTAGTCTGGTTTCGAAAGTGTTATATATTAAAAATGGTGTGAATACGGACTTTATGATTCTCGATGCCGGAATGACGGAGCTTATACGCCCTGCTTTGTACCAGGCATACCATAAAATTGAAAATCTCAGTAATACCGATGGCGAATTGCAGCGGTACGATGTGGTTGGCCCGATATGCGAAAGTTCCGATTGCTTTGGCAAGTCGCTGTTAATACCTGTAACTTCAAGAGGTGACATTATAGCAATTCGCTCAACCGGTGCTTATGGAGAAGTTATGTCGTCGAATTATAACCTGAGGGAGAAAGTGAAAGCATATTATTCGGAAAGTTTTTAGTTTGCCTTTTCAAAGGAAAAACCACTTAGTCGCTCAAAACATTGAGCTACACTAAGTGGTTTTTTTATTTATAAATCAGCGATCAGGAAATTATTGCTCCGTGCCCTCTGTGCCTCTGCGGTTAGAGAAGCATATGATTCACTTACTTTTTGAGCATCGAAATCTGCTCTTCAATAGTCCTGATCTTTAGTTCAGCATCAGCCATTTTACGACGTTCAACTTCAACAACTTCAGGCTTGGCATTAGCTACAAACCTTTCATTCGAAAGTTTCATCATAACACTTTTCAGAAATCCGAGCGTATAATCCAGTTCCTGGTTGAGTTTTTCAATTTCAGCTTCTGTGTCGATTTTATCTCCCAAAGGAATATAAAATTCACTTCCTTTTATCAGGAATGAGGCTGCCCCGTTTACTTTTTCATAAACGTACCTGATTTCTGAAAGGTTGCAGAGTTTCTCAATCAGGGAATCAAATAACAGGTTTGGAATCTCCTTGCCTGGCTTCAGGATAAACAAATCGAGTTTGTCCTTAAAGGGAATATTTTTATCCTTACGAATTGAACGTATTGACGTTACAATCTCAAGCGTATACGTAAAATGGGATAATATCTTCTCATCATATGGTTTAACCTTAGGCATCTGCGAAATCATAATGCTGCCTTTGGAATCTTCGTGCAACAAATGCCATATTTCCTCAGTAATGAAAGGCATAAACGGATGCAATACCTGCATGATATCGGAAAACAACCTTACAGCAGCTTTGTATGTTTCAGCATCAATCGGTTGCTGGTATGCTGGTTTGATCATTTCGAGGAACCATGAACAGAAATCGTCCCAAACCAGTTTATAGGCACCCATCAAGGCATCGCTGAGGCGGTATTTATCGTAATGATCATTAATCTCGGATATTGATTCGTTAAAGCGCGATCGGAACCAGGTAACCGATAGTGCAGCATACATAGGCTGATGCAATGATTTATCTACTTCCCACCCTTTGATCAGGCGAAAGGCATTCCAGACTTTATTGGAAAAATTACGTCCTTGTTCACATAACGATTCATCGAAAGGAAGATCGTTACCTGCAGGCGAAGTTAGTAGCATACCTACCCTTACTCCATCAGCACCGTATTTTTCGATCAAAGCAATAGGATCCGGAGAGTTTCCAAGCGATTTCGACATTTTACGTCCGAGTTTATCACGAACAATTCCCGTAAGGTAAACATTCTTAAACGGGACTTCATGGCGGTATTCCTGGCCGGCCATAATCATACGTGCAACCCAGAAAAACAGAATTTCGGGCGCGGTAACAAGGTCGTTTGTTGGATAATAATATTTAATATCCTCATTTTCAGGATTGCGAATGCCATCGAATACAGAAATTGGCCAGAGCCACGAAGAGAACCAGGTATCCAGAACATCTTCATCCTGTCGCAGTTCAGCCAATGTTATTTTTGGAAATTTAGCAAGCGCTTTCCCTAATGCTTTTTCGGGTGAACTGGCAACAATAATGCTTCCGTCGGGAAGGTAATAAGCTGGTATACGTTGTCCCCACCAAAGTTGCCTGCTGATACACCAGTCGTGTACATTTTCCATCCAATGACGGTAAGTGTTCCTGAACTTCTCGGGATGAAACTTCACCGTATCATTCATTACCACATCAAGTGCTGGTTTGGCCATATCAGCCATTTTCAGAAACCACTGCATTGAAAGCTTAGGCTCTATTGCAACATGGGTTCGCTCACTGTATCCGACTTTGTTGGCATACTCTTCAATTTTAACCAGGTTTCCTGAAGCTTCCAGGTCTTTTACAATCAGATCACGAACAGCAAAGCGGTCGAGGCCGACATACATTTGTGCCTTTTCACTTAGCGTTCCATTGGGATTGAAAATATCAATGCTTTCGAGATTGTATTTCTGGCCTATCATGTAGTCATTTACATCATGGGCAGGAGTGATTTTAAGGCAGCCGGTACCAAATTCACGATCAACATACTCATCACTGATCATGGGTATGGAACGGCCAAGCAAGGGAACCATTACCCTTTTACCTTCCAGTTGTTTGAAACGAGCATCCTCAGGATGGTAACAAACAGCTGTATCACCCAGAATGGTTTCGGGGCGGGTGGTGGCTATAGTAACCCAATCATCAGCCGATCCTTCAACTTTATAGCGCAGATAATAAAGTTTACTCTGAACTTCTTTGAAAATCACTTCTTCATCAGAAAGAGCTGTCAGCGCCTGCGGATCCCAGTTAACCATCCGTACTCCGCGGTAAATCAGTCCCTTCTTATATAAATCGATAAACACCTGTATAACTGACTCATAGCGGGGTTCATCCATAGTAAAAGTGGTTCGATCCCAATCACAAGAGGCTCCAAGTTTTTTTAGTTGTTCAAGAATAATACCTCCATGTTTTTCTTTCCATTCCCAGGCATGCTCAAGAAAAGCATCCCTGGTGAGATCTGATTTTTCAATGCCTTCTTCTTTCAACTTGGCTACAACCTTAGCTTCGGTAGCTATTGATGCATGGTCAGTACCAGGCACCCAGCATGCATTTTTGCCGGTCATACGCGCACGGCGGATCAAAACATCCTGAATGGTATTATTGAGCATATGGCCCATATGCAAAACACCGGTAACATTGGGTGGTGGAATTACAATGGTGTAAGGTTCCCTGTCATCGGGAACTGAATGGAAGTATTTTTTTTCAAGCCAGTAGCTATACCATTTATCTTCAATGAACCGTGGATCGTATTTGCTGGGTATTTCCATAAAATTTTATAGTAATTTCGTTTTTTTTGCGGGTGCAAAGGTAGTCAAACCTAATGAAATTATTGAATTGAAAATTCAGTATAATGTTAATAATTCTTATTAATTATCACACTCAAAATGTTATTTATTAAGCTATTGAAGCTATAATTTCTTCCTGGTGCTTTGTTAAAAATGTAACAAAATGCTTTGACACTGGAACTATCAGGCTATTTACTTGATATATTTCCAAGCGACTTACAGCAGATTTTTGTATATTTGTAGTATTAATCGGACTTTATAAAGAACATTATGAAACAATATTTCTACCTTTCCATTTGCATCCTTATCCTTATCAATTTGTCTGTTGCAAAAGCACAAATGCCTGTTACACTTGCCGAAGACAGTGTAAAATTCGGGAGCAGGTATTTCCCTGGCTATTGGCTCTCAATTCCTGAAGCAAAACCAGAAGTTGTTAAGGCTAATTGGATTAAAGCTGTAGAGAAAGGCACTAAATCGAAAGTTCAGATTAATAATAATGAGATAACTTTATTTGGTGCTATTCTTCCAAATTTTAAAGCGGGAAGTGTAAATATCATGAGCAAGCTTGAGAATGGGGATTCTTTAGTACAGTTATTTGTCAGTGTTGAATCGGCACGTGATGTTTATATCGGAGTAAGCTCAGAAGAATATGACATACTGAGCGATTACCTGAAAAAATTCGGGAAGGATCAATATATTATTGTTGCAAAAGAGCAGCTATCAGTTGAACAATCGTCGCTTAAGAAACTTGAAAAGGAATTCAAATCGGCACGGAGAGATAAAGGAAAATTCGAAAAAAGCATTCAATCCTCCAAGGTGAATATAACGCAACAAAAAGATAAAATAAATAGCATAAATAAGGAAATTGAAATGTTGGATATTAAAATTGATAATAGTACTACGCTTTTAAGCACAATGGATGATGGGGATGCTAAAAAATCAAAGAAGTCAGAATTGAAAAGTTTACAAAAGAAGAAGAAAAGTCTGTTAAAGGCAATTAATTCAGCAGAAAGCCGGATTTCGAAAGCAAATACATCAATTGGAGATAACAATAAAAATATTGATCTCAACGGTACTACTCAAAGCGAATTATCTGACAAAATCACAAAACAGAAACTTAGTGTTGACTTATATTCAAAAAAGCTAAAAACAATTGAAGAGTATTGATATTTAACAACTGTATTGAAATTGTATTAGGTATATACTTAACTGACCTGCATTCAATTTAAAGTTTACTATATTGGGGGAATCTTTTCTTAATCCGCCTCCGACTCTGATCTTTTCGTGTTCCCATCTTGAATAATTAAAGCCACGACAAAAGAAATTGATTTTGACTTTTTTATTACAGACTTAAAAATACTACCTAAATTTATTTAAACACCCTGTTTTTTTATATAAACTCACTGTATATTTCAGGTTGACGATAGGTATAAATTTACAATTACTCCCCAACTTTTGAATCTAACCCAGAATTGTTATTACAGGAATAAACAATTTGCCTGTTTTCACATTTAATACAAAGTTATATTTAATTTATGCCAGATACAGGCAAAAAAAACATCTATAAAAGGGCGTACCTGTTAATAAAGCAATCTCTGAACGGAGTTGAACAGGATTATACCAAAGGGAACATCCGGACAGCCGTATTTTTACTGGCAATTCCAATGATCCTGGAGCTTAGCCTTGAAAGTGTATTTGCGTTGGTCGACATGTTTTTTGTTGGTAAACTGGGCCAAAATGCCATTGCAACAGTCGGACTCACCGAATCAGTGGTTTCGCTTGTATATTCCTTAGCTATTGGAATCAGCACCGCTGCCACAGCCATCGTTGCCAGGCGAATCGGAGAAAAAAACCCTGATGCTGCTGCCCATGCCGGAGCACAATCTCTGATAGTTTCACTTATTGGAACATTATTAATCAGCATTGTAGGCACAATTTATGCCGATGAAATCTTATCACTCATGGGAGCCAGTACTGAAGTGGTAGCTGAAGGCGCCATCTTTACCCGTATCATGTTCGCAGGAAGTTCCGCCATAATGTTTTTGTTTTTAATAAACGGAATCTTCCGGGGAGCCGGAGATGCAGCCATGGCCATGAAAAGTTTATGGATTGCCAGTTTTATAAATATTATATTATGCCCTGTCCTGATACATTTTTTCGGATTAAAAGGTGCAGCTATAGCAACAGTTACCGGCCGGACTTCAGGAGTATTGTATCAATGCTATCACCTGTTTAAAGGCGACGGAATCATTAAACTCAGGTGGAGCCATTTCAAATTTGATCTTCCGATAATAAGTACGATCATTCATATAGCCTGGCCAGCCACTTTACAGTTTATCATTGCCAGCGGCAGCTGGATTGTACTGGCACGCCTGGTAGCTGAAACTGGCGGAACATCTGCTTCAGCAGGATATCAGATTGCTATACGTAATGTTGTGTTTTTTATCCTGCCGGCCTGGGGATTAAGCAATGCTGCGGCTACATTGGTTGGCCAGAACCTGGGCGCAAAACAAATGCTAAGGGCCGAACAGAGTGTAATGCTTACAGCAAAATACAATGCCATTTTTATGGGATTTGTTTCTCTGCTGTTCTTGTTTTTTGCCCCACCGATCATAGGTTTCTTTTCAGATGACACTGCTGTTGTGGCTTTCGGAATTAAGGCTTTGCAAATTATGGGAGCCGGATACATTTTTTATGGAATCGGGATGGTGATGACCCAGGCACTTAATGGAGCCGGCGATACACGTACTCCTACTATTATCAATTTTGTCTGTTTCTGGATGTTCCAGATTCCCTTAGCATATTTCCTGGCCACAGGAATCGGCTTGCAATCAACGGGTGCATTTATTGCTATACCAATAGCCGAATCGTTAATTGCATTTTTTGCATGGTTCTATTTCAGAAAGGGGAAGTGGAAGGAAATAAAGGTGTAATTAAAGGAACTTAAGGTTTCAATTTTAATGACCCAAATAGGAATTTATGTCGCAAGAAGATTTCCGGATTTCACTGAAAGACATGGCTTCGCTGTTTTTGGTTACCTTTAACTGATGGTTTTATTTCTCTAATCACAAATTTGGCTCAAAGCCCTGTTATTTGCTAGATTTCGGATAAGCCTTTTAATAGAATATATACATTTGAATATAAATGCAAGTTCTTAAAACCAGGAAATGGATTATTTTTTGTTTTCAAAAATACAAACCAATCGGGTAAGCAGTGAGATTATTTCCCTCACTGCCCTCTCACACTACTATACGTGCCGTTCGGAATACAGCGGTTTGTTAAAAAAATGATAGCTGCGTTCTTCCGCAGGGTTGCATCCTTGCTATTTCACAGATCAGCTAAGCACCAAATGCATTTTAAGGTTCTGCCATATCATCATGCAAGTAGTTCTCTTACGTGTTTCGGATTTTAATACCTTCTCTGTAATACCTTGTAAATTCGCTCCCTAACTTTAATATTCAACCCTTCGGGATACTTACTCCACTATGGCTTCTGCTGACTTCTGACAGTGCCGGTTTGCATCTTTGCATCTTTTTTCTGCTCGGGCATTCGCGCATACCTCTGCCAACTCAGTGTCATATCGCCCGGGGTAAGGTCATATCCTTTCTATTGATGTAGCCTCTCCATTTACGTTAAAGTATTCCGTGCAGTATGGAGCTTGGTTCCGTTAGCAACATCACCCGCACCTTCCCGCCTTATATGAAGTTTCTGTTCGTAGGCTCAAATATTTGCCGCCAGCTTCTTTCAGATTTGCAGTTGCAAACGACACACTTGCTCTTGACTAATGATATGTACTGTAACTCATTCGGGACTTGCACCCTATAGAATATGAGCATGCCCGACAAAAAAAAAGACTGCCGTCATGACAGTCTTTCAAATACTATTTTATTACCGGTTATTTAGCAACAGGTGCAGCACCGGGGTTATTCTGAGGCATCTGCGCTCCCGTAGTTCCTTCAACTACATTACCAATAATGCGAAGTTGAATTGAAGCAACTTTGCCATTCGACATAACCGTTATTGTTTTGTTGATTGGTCCGAGACGATTGGTATCATATTTAACCTTGATTGAAGATGATTTACCTTTGAGAATGGGTTCACGGGGCCATTCAGGTACAGTACAGCCGCAAGAAGACTGAACATTGGATAAGATAAGCGGTTCGACCCCGGTGTTTTTGAATACAAATTCACAGGTTCCATCACCACCTTTGGTAACGGTTCCATAATCATGTGTTGTTTTAGCAAAACTGATTTCCGGAGCATTTGGATTATCAACAGTCTGCACTGCAGTATTTTGCGCAAAAGAAGCAAAGGTCAACATTACTGATGCTACTAAGGATACAAGTACTTTTTTCATTGTTTGAATTGTATTTAATTTATAATCTGAAAAATTATCTTTCCTGACAGGTAAAAGAGTATAAAACCTCAACATGCTAAGAGTGCAATTTCCATGCCACCTTAAAAAGCTATTGCAAATTTATTAATTAATAACGATTCATCTTGAAATTATTATATAAAAAGGTATAAATTTGTTTAAAACTATCAAATCAAGATGAAGCAATCAATTTTATGGAGTGCTATATTTCTTTTGAGCTGCGTGATGATATCATGTTCCGGTGCGAAAAAAGCAGAAAGTATGAAAACTGAACAGAATGAAAGTGTAGCAGGACCAAAAGCAATTATTTATCAGACCAAAAAGGACTATTCAAAATTAGTACCCGTGATATTGAGTGATGATAAAAAATCAATTGAATCGTACCCTGATATCAAAGATATTTATTTCGGTGATGCACTCGCCTATCCGACACAGCTTCACAAAGGCTATTGGCTCGACAACAGGGGAATCAGCAAGAATGTTGCGTTTATCAAACTAAGTTATGAAGAATACTCAAAACTTCAGAAAACGCCGTCACCGGAAGAACTTTTAACTATGATTATCGATGATCAACCATTGGTGAGCATGTATAGTTGCGGTTTACGGTCATCCTACCAGGATATAACACATGACCTCAATTCCATGATTGATGCAGATGATTTTTCCGCTTTCACAAAAATGAAATAAGCAGTATAAGCAGCTGTAAAATAACCTGTTATGATGTTGTTAGACTATTATAAGGAGTTGTGTATTCATTTAATTTAACAAAAAATATGACTACACCACATATAAATCTTTGTAGATATATAATAATGATTTAACTTTGTATTAAGAATTTCAGCAAAATCTCTTTAAGTCTGGAACAAATAAAAGCTCCCCTCATCATTGGAAAATTCAATCCCGTTTGTTAAATTACTTGATGGCAGAAGTTTCTACTATGCCTTTCTGGCAGGTGCTCAGCGTATATTCGAAAACCAGGGACTGCTAAATAAAATGAATGTTTTCCCGGTTGCTGATGCTGATACAGGTACAAATCTGGCCAGCACCATGCGATCCATTGTGGATAGCCCCATACCAACGAATAATGTTAAAATGGCTGCCGCTGCTTTGGCAGATGCTGCCTTAGTTGGTGCCCGGGGTAATTCAGGAATTATTTTCGCCCAGTTTCTTTATGGTTTCAGTAATGAAATTGAAAATGAAGAAAACATGACTGTTGAAAATTTTTCACGATCAATTACCAAGGCGGTAACTTATGCTTATGAAGCCATAGCTAACCCTGTTGAGGGCACTATGATTTCGGTAATCCGTGAATGGGCTGAATTTATTAATACTATGAAGGAGCTGATCGACGACTTTGTGGAATTGCTGATCAAAGCTTTCCAGGTCGCAAAGGAGTCGCTGGCTGATACTACCAGGCAACTGGAGGTCCTGGCTAAAGCACATGTTGTGGATGCCGGTGCAAAAGGTTTTGTTTTGTTTCTGGAAGGGATGATTGATTTCTTCAAAAACAGGCAATCCATACGCAGGCTGGCCATCCCGATGAATGATATGATACTCGAAGATGTTTCGGCCGATTCGCACGAAGATATTACATACAGGTATTGCTGTGAAGCCATGTTGGCTCTTGATTTGTATCCGGATGAAACTAAAGACTCACTCAGGAATGCAATTTCAGGAATGGGTGATTCAATGGTTGTCGCCGGTTCTGAAAAACGGCTGCGTATTCACATTCATTCCGATGATCCGATCAAACTTTTTGAAATTATAAGTAAAAGGGCATCCATTACATACCAAAAGGTGGATGATATGGTTATGCAGCAGGAAATGTCGCATCACCGGAAATGGCCAATCGCCCTCGTTACGGATTCAACTTGTGACATACCGCAGGAAATTCTCGAAAAGTCACAGATAACCATGGTTCCGCTGACCTTACAGGTTGGAGCATCGCTTTATCTCGACCGTACTACCATTGCCAACGAGCAATTTTATAACCTGCTTGAGTCATCGCCTGTTTACCCAACTACCTCACAGCCAGCCTATAAGGATTTTATTAATAAATATGCATACCTGAGTTCGCATTACGATTCGATTATAGGCATTAACATGAGCAAACAACTCAGTGGCACATTTTCGAACAGTCAGCGGGCTGCAAAAGCAGTTAGCGAGCAAAGCGGGAAAGAAATCAGTGTGATAGATTCAAAGCGGCTTTCAAGTGCATTGGGACTTATTGTACTTCGTGCATCTGAAGCCATTGAACAGGGCAAAACTCATAACGAAATCATTACGGCCATCGAAAGCTGGAAAGATAAAAATCACATTCTAGTAAGTGCACTTACAGTAAAATACCTGGTAAAAAGCGGACGCCTGAGCCATTCGAAAGGTATCGCGGGTAAAATACTGGGAGTAAGACCTATTATCTCAGTAAATAACGAAGGCAAAGCCATTACTTTTGGTAAGACATATTCTGAGGAAGGCAGCATGAACCTGCTGATGAAAGAAGCTAAACGCATACTTGAGAAAGGACCCGTGTGGGGATATTCTATTTCTCATATCCGAAACATGGAAACCGCACAGTCATATGCCGCCCAAATGGAAACGCTGACCGGTAAAAAACCTCTTTTCATCAATGCCTGCAGTCCGGTTCTGGGTGTTCACGGCGGACCTGGAACAGTGACGCTATCTATTATGGAAGAATAATAATTTACCGCAGAAAAAACTCAAAAGGCTGTTTCATTATTTTGATTCAGTCTTTTTTGTTTGTGGGAAGTGTAGTAGTTAATTGTTATTCGTAAATCGTAAATCGTAAATCGTAAATCGTAATTCGTTATTCGTAATTCGTAATTCGTAAATCGTAATTCGTAAATCGTAATTCGTAATTCGTAATTCGTAAATCGTTAATCTGAGCGCACTGCACTGAGCACTTTTATTCTCAAACCCGATGCAAACATTTTTCCATAACTGAGACAGATTCTACCTTTTAATACGCTTCAGCTCCCTTATTTTAAGATATTTAACAAAAGTAGCATAAGATGACATGGAACAAACCACAAAGCCATAGTATCCATCCAGGAAACCAAGTTTAAAAATATAATCCCGTTTAAACTTCCAGACCGATTTAAAAACAGCAACAAGCAATGATGACTTTTTCCCCTTCATAATTCCTTCCTTAGCTGCAATTTCGGTAAAACTATTGATCTGGTTCAGATGTTGCTGAATAGAATAATAGGAAAAGTGGAGCAAATCACCTTTCAATTTAATTACACCCGCACCGTAATTCATTTTTACGCTTTCGTGAAGATTAATGCCGCTCCAGGCACCTTTACGCCTATCCCAAAGACGGAGTTTTGCATCCGGGTACCAGCCGCAATGCCTGATCCATTTTCCAATGTAGTTTGTCAGCCGGTTAAAAGAATAACCATCAGATTTCCAGTCCGAAATCACAGCAGATATTGAATTTCGCAATTCATCAGAGAGCTGCTCATCGGCATCAAGAGAAAGTATGTAGTCAAATTCAGCTTGTTGGCATGCCCATGATTTTTGCTGCATATATCCTTCGAAAGGATGCTGTAAAAAACGGACATTGAAGGGTTTACAAAGGATTTCAGTTTCATCGGTCGAAAAGGAATCAACCACAACTATTTCATCTGCAATACCCTGGAGTGATTTGAGACAGCGAACAATATTCCGGGCCTCGTTATACGTTATGATTACTGCCGATATCCTGACTTTCATAGTGGGGTTAGTTTATGCAAATATGAGTATTTTTTGACAAATGGCAACAATTGCTTCGGCTTTGCTTCGCAATGTTTCCGCAAAAGCGGGACAGGCTATGCCTTCGAGATTGGTTTCGGATTGGCGTGTTGCCTCCAAGGTTTGACACGTTACCTCCGATGACGTTAGCTGGCTGATAGTTGTATTCAGAGCAGCTCTTAAGTAAAAGAGTGATCAAATGCAAGTCATAAAGTCTGTTTGTAACAAAACGGGTGTAACCAAAGAATGTCAGCACCTTAAGAAAAGTTCATTTAAACTTTTAAACTTTTTTTCTTCGTTTCAAAATCAAATGTGGAATGGAAACAAGAACCAGAGCTACAACAAGGTAAAGAATTAACAGTCGTGTCTTGCCTATGCCTGAGAGTGTAAAAGCCATAATGATAAAAAGAATATTCACTACGGCAATAATGAGCGTTGATTTCAGGTGATTGAATCCCAGTCGTAACAGCAGGTGATGAATATGAAGTCTGTCTGCTTTGAAGGGGCTTTGCCGGTTATGAATACGAAGTGCAAATACCCTTAACGTATCGAATATCGGAATGATCAAAATTCCTATTGAAATAGCGGCTACTGATGAGGTAAAAGTACCTCCCGGTATAAAAAACACCTTGTTAAAATGGATAACCAGCACAGTCATCAGGAATCCCAGGATTAAAGAACCGGTGTCTCCCATAAAGAGTTTGTTTTTTATTCCCCATACATTAAAATAAAAGAAGGGCAGCAAGGTTCCGATAATTATTGCACAAAGGATTGCGTATTCTTTATAACCGGCCAGAAAAAAATTCAACCCGAAGGTAAATGATGCTATGATAGCAATTGCGGATGCCAGGCCGTCAATACCATCAATGAGGTTAAATGCATTTATCAGGGCGATGCCTACAAATACGGTGAGTAATACGCTAACAGCATACGTTAATTCATGCACCCCCAGCAATCCCTGCATATTTGTAATTCTCTGATCGCTCATGATACTCAAAATCAGCATAGTGATAACCTCAGCTGTTAATTTCTTTTTCCAACTTGTCCCTAAGAGATCATCTTTCATGCCAATAAAAAAGAGAATCGTGACCCCCGCAATTACACCCGGAAGTGCAGGCATAACAGTGCCTTCATGGGAAAAACTGAAACCAGAGACATTAATAAATGAAAGTGAAACAATAACTATGGTTGCATAGAGTGCAAGCCCGCCAATAGTAGGAATACTCAGATCGTGAGAAGTGCGGTGGTTGGGTTTTGAAAAAAGTGAATTCGCCTTTGAAATCTGTACTATAATTGGAATTGTATAGGCACTGATTAATTCAGCTGCAATAAAAGCCAGGAATATCCGGCTCTCGGGCTGCATAAAGGCTATAAAAAATTCTTTTAACGATGTTAGTATAGTCGCCAGCATATTATTCTGATTCTCAGAGTTTTGACTGAATTAGTAATAGTAAATAGTTGTATATGATCCATGTTCAAAATTATAACATTTAACGTCAGGAACAACAGGAACGGGATAATATTTTTTATACTGACGAGTGTGTAGTTCCTGTTTTTTTGATAAAGGCAAGGGGTGGCTTCGTTGGTGATTCGCCATGCGAGGCGCGATTGCTTCGTCCTCGTCCCTCGTCCTACCAATGACGCTGCCTTCGATTGTGGTTTTCGGTTTGGGGTGTTGCTTCGTCGTTCCCGCTTGTGTGGGACAGGCTGTTCCTCCTCCTTGCAATGACGGCCTCCGACGACGCTCGCTGGCAGTAAGTCACGTTCGGCGCGACTCGCAAGCAGTATCGTGCCGGGGTATACAGTCATTGCGAGGCGCACAAAATGACTTAAATAACGAAGGCGGCATCCGCCGAAGCAATCTGTTGAAGCAGGGCAAATCATTCTTAGAAGCATTGAGCTAAAGGCACTTGCTTTGTTAGCGATTCCGGTTGTGAGGTACAATTGCTTTAGCGATGCCAGACAAGATCGAGCTCACTTTCAAGGTAGTTTCTCCGCCTCAGGCGGATCGCAATGACGCCACCATCGGGAAAGATCGCGGTTTGTATTAACACCACTGAAGGTTATAAAGATGTCAGTTATCACATTTTCGAATCCAGCCCTTTGCCGGTTTCAATATGGGCAAAATTGGGTAAGTACTCTTGAAGAATGCCTACAATATCCGCCTTGGTTACTGCACTTCCAGCGAAAAGACGGTGAAGCCTGTCGAAAATCTCGTCTATTTCGCTAACCGGCCTTTTCTTTGAGTTTTTTACCACTCCCAGGTTTATGAAGCGATCCATATCCAGTTTCTCATTATCGGTAAAGAATTCCTCAAAGGCTTTTTCGCCCGATGTGTCGGAACCGAAGAAATAAACAGGGTAAGAGGTTGAGGCATCATTCAACAGCAACGCTTTTTGACGGGCTTCTTCTTCCGACTGGCAGATATCGGGCGTTAAACCCAATGTTTCCAATAAATCAAAGGCCATCTGATCAAAAGGGATCATATCCTTTTCTTCGTCCAGCTTCGGGAAAAATATATCGCCCGATTCGCCCATCACAGAGGCCATAAGGCAGAGTTCACCAGATTCAGTTGGCGAAACAAAAAAACGGCGTATTCCACGCGGACACGACCAGGGTTGTTTTTTCTGCATGCGCTCCAG
>JBBQGD010000085.1:0-14243 GCA_038322655.1 Bacteroidales bacterium
TCTCCTCAATCCCTTCAATCCATTCAATCCCATCAATCATCTCAATCCCATCAATCTCCTCAATCCCGTCTATCGAATCACTCTCCTCAATCCCTTAAATCCCATCAATCCCTTACCTTTTCTCATGGAAAAAACAGAAAACATCCACATTACCGAGACTCCCCGCGATGCTATGCAGTCATGGCCGGTGCCTATCGCGACTGCGTCTAAAGCAACGTATATCAATGCCTTGTTGAAAGTGGGCTTCGAAACAGTGGATGCCGGTAGTTTTGTCTCACCCAAAGCAGTTCCGCAAATGGCGGATACTGCGGATGTACTCAAACTTCTTGATACAGATGATTCCAATTCAAAACTGATGGTGATTGTCGGAAATAAAAGAGGTGGGCTTGCAGCAGCTTCGGAATCCAAAGTACAAACCATGGGGTTTCCGTATTCTGTTTCAGGAACTTTTCTGAAACGCAATCTTAACACGACTCCCGAAGAAGCCTGGCAAACAACCATTGATTTAAAAGGCATTTGTGAAAGGGCGAATAAAAATTTAAGGATATATTTGACACTGGCATTTGGCAATCCGTATGGTGATGAGTGGAATGATGAGATTGTTTTCCGGGAAGCTGAAAAACTCTATGCCGGGGGCATCCGCGACCTGGTATTATCGGACACAACCGGGGAAGGCAAAACCGGAGATATTGAAAGACTTTGTTCCGAAATGATCGTTGAATTTCCGGAAATTAAGCTGGGGATACATCTTCATACCAAACCGGATGACTGGCAGGATAAAGTAGAAGCTGCCTGGAAAGGAGGCATACGGTATTTTGAAGGTGCACAGGGAGGTTTTGGCGGTTGTCCTATGACTGGTTATGAGTTGGTCAGTAATCTGGATACACTGATGTTGATTGACTGGTGCAGGCAAAATAATATTACACATAATCTTAACACAGACGCTTTATCCATTGTAAAGCAATTGGCACTGGAAGTTTTTAAATAAAACAGATATAACTGAAATGAATTTCCTGAAAACTTTGTCATTGTCATTTTTTGCATTTATTGCTTCTGACTTCGTTATGGCTCAATCATCGGTTTCTGATACCACCCACTTCGGGGATAATCAGGCTGCTGGTGCCTACATGGATATAAACGGGATTAAAATGTATTATGAAATTTACGGCACCGGAGATCCTCTGCTTTTATTACATGGCAACGGTGGTGCCATTGATAATTTCAAAAACCAGATCCCTTATTTCGCCTCAAAGTATATGGTTATTGCAGTTGACAGCAGGGCACAAGGAAAGTCAGTCGATACAAATGACTCCCTCAGTTTCGAAATGATGGCAGATGATTTCAGTGCTTTGCTTGATAAACTTCATGTGGATTCCTGTAATGTTTTAGGGTGGAGCGATGGTGGAATCGACGGATTGTTACTTGCCATCCGTCATCCTGGTAAAGTTAAAAGATTGGCCATAACCGGGGCAAATTTATGGCCCGACAGCACAGCGATCAGTGCTCCCGATTATGAGTGGGAATTAAATTATTATGACACACTTGGTAAAATGCCTCAAACTCCTGAAATAATGCATACCCGAAAACTTATGAAACTAGATTTATTTCAGCCTCATATCACACGCGAGCAGTTGCAGCAAATCCACTGCCCTACCCTTGTTATCGGAGGCGATCATGATATAATACTTCCCAAACACACTTTTTTAATTGCTAAATCTATCCCAGGCGCTTTTTTGTGGATACTGCCCAATTCCAGTCATTCGACGCTTATTGATTATAAGGATCGGTTTAATGAAGTGGTGGGAGAGTTTTTCGGAGACAAGTTGAAAAGAAAGTGATGGAAAATACATCCAAACAAAACGAATGGATATATAATTCCATCTTTTTTGCATTCGAAAAAGAAGGATAAATCAGATTTTTTCTTAACTTCATAGTCAAATTAGTAAATATGAACAAAGTTGTAAAAAACGCCACGGAAGCAATTGATGGAATTAAAGATGGAATGACCCTGATGGTTGGAGGATTTGGTTTGTGCGGAATTCCTGAAAACGCCATACGTGCGTTGTCAGAAAGTGGGGTAAAAGGGTTGACCTGCATTTCTAATAATGCCGGGGTGGATGATTTCGGGCTTGGTATCCTTCTAAAAAAGAAGCAAATTCATAAAATGATATCTTCCTATGTGGGGGAGAACTCCGAATTCGAACGTCAGTTGCTTGCCGGTGAACTGGAAGTCGACCTTATTCCCCAGGGTACTCTGGCCGAACGCTGCCGTGCCGGTGGTGCCGGGATTCCTGCTTTTTTTGTGCCTGCAGGCGCCGGTACCGAAGTAGCTGAGGGCAAAGAGATCCGTATGTATAACGGGAAACCCCATTTGCTGGAGATGGCACT
Organism: Bacteroidales bacterium; assembly: GCA_038322655.1. Taxonomy (GTDB): domain Bacteria; phylum Bacteroidota; class Bacteroidia; order Bacteroidales; family UBA4417; genus UBA4417. Next base: position 2,389 of record JBBQGD010000085.1, read on the forward strand.
GGAAGCCGATTTTGCTTTTGTAAAAGCCTGGAAAGGTGATACGATGGGGAATCTTGTTTACAAACAAACCGCAAATAATTTCAATCAATCCATGGCCATGGCCGGTAAAATTACAGTGGCGGAAGTGGAAGAACTGGTTCCGGCCGGCACTCTTGATCCAAATTATATACATACACCTGGAATTTTTGTTCAGCGTATTTTCCAGGGTACGGATTATGAGAAGAGAATTGAGAAGGTTACCGTTCGTGAATAATTTCGGAATTCGGATTTTCGATTTCGGATTGATCAAATAATTTAAATATCTTCTTTCCGATATCTCACATCCACAATCCGCATTCCTCAATCTGAAATCGTAAATCTAAAACAAAATGGCACTAACAAAAGAACAAATAGCTCAACGCATAGCACAGGAACTCCATGAAGGATATTATGTGAACCTTGGCATTGGAATACCAACTTTAGTAGCAAATTATATCCCGGAAGGAATGCAGGTGGTGCTTCAATCGGAAAATGGTATACTTGGCATGGGATCATTTCCTTATCCCGAAGAAGTGGATGCCGACCTTATCAATGCAGGGAAACAAACCGTAACTGTAGTTCCAGGGGCGGCCTTTTTCGATTCTTCTATAAGCTTTGCCATGATCCGCGGTGGGCATGTGGACCTTACCGTGCTGGGGGCTTTCGAAGTCTCTGAACAGGGTGATATTGCCAGTTGGAAAATACCCGGCAAGATGGTGAAAGGGATGGGTGGCGCTATGGATCTGGTGGCTTCCGCAAAAAATATTATTGTCGCTATGCAGCATTGCAGCAAAGACGGCGAGTCTAAATTATTAAAGCATTGCACCTTGCCGCTTACCGGGATAAAATGTGTTAAGCGCATTGTTTCCGACCTGGCTGTAATTGATATTACTGAAAATGGCTTTAAACTTATCGAAAGGGCACCAGGAGTTGCGATTGATGAAATCCGGAAAGCTACAGAGGGCTGGTTGACGGTGGATGGAGAGATTCCGGAAATGATTTTTTAAGATACTCACTATTAATGCTTTTAAAACAATAAAATATAAAAATGGCCAACTAAAATCCTTGGAGGATTTGAAATCTTTCAAAAGTTTTTATTTGATTAAGATTCTAATTATAAACATTTAATCGGCTATTTTGCCGGAAACATTACGTAATCCGGATCCATCCAGGGTGTTCGGAATCCTGCCATTTCATCAGCCATCAAAATCTCAACTACCTGCAATACCAGCATATACAGCATATTTGTTATGAGCAGTGTACGCATATTATGCATCACAGAGAAAAAAAAGCGGGATTCAGTAGTCAGTTTTTCAATCATTTTGCTGAGATGGAAATTAAAGTAAAGTAGAAAGTATTTCAGAGATTGAGAGCCTGGCGCCGCAGATCACTTCGTCACTTGCCCCGTAATACATAAAAATATCGTCGCCATTTATATAATGTCCATTGGTGAACACTACATTGCCAAAGAATCCGGTTTGTTCGTAAGTTTCGATGGGTTCCATGATGGGTTCGATACTCCGGGCCAATACTTTGGAAGGATCGTTTATGTCGAGCAGGAGGGCACCAAGACAATACCGGTGATTTTTATTGGCTCCGTGATAAATTTCGAGCCAACCTTTTACTGTCCTGACAGGCGCTGCGCCGGCACCTACACGTACCGAATCCCACATTTCCGGACGAACGGTAGCAATACATTTATGATTTCCCCAGTGTATCAGGTCGGGCGACTCGGCCAGCCAGATATAGTTTCCACCGAGCTCGGAGCTGCTGGGGCGGTGCAATGCAAAATATTTGCCGTTGATTTTTTCATCAAAAAGGGCACAGTCCTTATTATGAGGAGGGAATATCATTCCTTCACGGCTGAAATTCTTCCAGTCATTCGTGCGGATAAGCCCTACTCCTACCCCGAATTCTGATACTTCTGAAAACGAAAGGTAGAATTCATCCTTCATGCTTGCAACGCGGCAGTCCTCGATTCCAAAAGTCTCCAGTTGACCTTTGCCAAAAATGGGCGGGTAGCCATCCGGTTCATAAAAGTGAATACCATCGTCGCTGCATACAAGCCTTAAATAGGAAAGCGTTGTAAGGTAATCTTTCTTCTTATAATTAATAACACGTGGATCAGTAGCAACCAGATCGGGATCATTTTTATCGAAACTATGTATTTCAATTAAGCCTTTACCATTGTATACAGGAAAGCTGATTTTCCCTTCGATCTGTTTTGGCCTTTCAGCTACACGCAAGAGAAGCCATATTTTTCCTTCAAACTGAAAAACGCCTGGATTTAGCAGACAAAGTATTTCCATACCATTAATACCGGGTTTTAAATCGGAAGGGCGAAGGAGTGGATTTTGAGGGAAACGATTCGCGATATCCATCATAGTATGTTTTGTCGATTACAAATATACTCCCAAATACATCAAACAAGTGTCGGCATTTTCCTGATCTTGTCCTTCCAATCTCCAAAAATGCGTAATTTATTGTTCTGAGTATGTCAATGAAATATCATTTTCATAGTTTATCTGTTCCGATTCGTTGGTAAAAAATGAGGTAAACCTGTCATGGATATTATCATACAATCCCACTCCTTTGTTTGTGAGCATCCAAATGGATCCTGACGCTTCGGAATACAGTTCGCGGATAACATGATTGTGAATGGAATTGGAATTGCTCCCTGGAAGGTATGTAACAATAGTAGTGCCGTCAAAGTGGCTAAGTCCATTCCAGGTACCAGCCCAGATATAGCCTTCAGCATCTTTCACAATGGTGTTCACTGCACCGTTCGACAAACTTTCGCGGCATGAAATACAAAGAACATTTGTACTGTATTCCGCGAATACTGAAACAGTGAGCAGTAGGATAAGTCCCAGGATCACAAATATCCCCGACTTGTGAAATATGAAGCTGAAAATATGCAATTATTTAAATTATTTGGGATTTTACCGCAACTTGCTAAATAGGATAACTCATACATTATCGGATAGTTACCACCTAAAGGTGAACAACAGTAGAATGTATCTGTTACTTATAGGAATACAGACAATTGAACCTGCATTAGACTTACCAAAAATAATGTATATTTGAAATCAAACAACAACATTCCCATGAACTACCCTAAAAAAGTAACAATAGGCGATATCACTGTCCGTGATGGTTTCCAGCATGAAGAAAAATTTATACCGACCACCGCTAAACTTTGGCTCACGGAACAATTGATACTGGCTGGTTTCAGGCATGTGGAAGTAACCAACCTCGGGAATCCCAAAGGAATGCCACAGTTTAAAGATTCTGATGAGCTTTTGAAAAAAATCCATGCCAGCAAAACTGTTTCTCACCTTTTACCCGACGTAAGCCTCACTGCCGTTACAATTCGCGAACGTGCCATCGAGCGTGCCATACAGGCCCGAAATGAAGGCTGGGGTCCCGACCGTATCCTGCTGATGGTTTCCACCAGCGAATCGCATCATGTTAAAAATTCAGGACTTTCCCTTGCTGACTATTGGAAAATGGCTGAAGAATGGATTCCAAAAGCAAAAGACGCAGGATTAAAAGTAAACGGAACTGTCAGCACCATTTGGGGATGCCCGATCGAAGGACCTACCAAAATGGAGAAAGCAGTTGAATTTGCACAGCGATGGTTTGATATTGGCGCAAGCGATGTGGAGCATGCCGACCATGATGGCTCAGCCTCACCTGACCGGGTTTATCGCTACTATTCGATGTTAATGGATAAGATAGGCCGGCCTGAGAAACAAATCGTTCATTTCCACACAACCCGTGGCTGGGGCCTGGCGAATGTACTTGCAGCATTACAGGCAGGTATGACTAATTATGAATCAACTATGGGCGGAATTGGCGGGCAACCGGCTAATTTTGTGGATGGAGTTCCCGTTGCCGGAACCGGGGCATATTATTATGCAGACCCAATGATTACAGGCTTGATACAAACCGAGGATATGGTTGTAATGATGGATGAAATGGGAATAGAAACAAACCTGGATGTAGATAAAGTACTCCAGATCGGGGCAATGGTTGAACGTATTGTTGGAAGGAAGCTCCGCTCCGAGAGTGTTCACACAGGCAGGATTCCAAAGTCCTTAACCGGTCGGGGGTAATACTTGAAGGGTTTAGGGGCTCAACAACAATATTCGTGTATCTTTTGGCAGAATATTGCTGATTAATTTTAAATTATCAAATAATGAACAAGGAATGATGAAGCCCGAAGTTATGAAGCAATAGAATTGTTACCGCTTCAATATTATTGTTGCAATTTCAGTCTTACACTAAAAACAAAAATTTTATTATTCAATTTCAAATTTCTTGTTTTTACTTCATTATTCGATATTCGTTATTCATTATTCAAAAAATTTTTTGTTCTGGCTTGTCCAGGTTAGGTTTTAGTGATTAGGATTTGAAGAGTTATAAAGTTTGCGGGTTTGAGCGTTTGAAGATTGACTGGATTTTATAAAACTGCCAGATCTCATTTTCCTCATTCAAATCAGCAATCTAATATGCCTCAATCATAGTTAATCCAGCTTCCGGACTTCACCGTTTCTCCCTCTCTGCAAGTCGCCCTTTCTGCTTGTTAAAATTAAATACCTTGTCGTGCTCGTCTACTTCCAGGCTCCAAGTATCAACCCCATAAGAGTCAGTCCCACAATATTATATCCTGCATGAATCAGCATATAACGTGTGCTGCGGAATTCATATTGGCCGGTTACAAAAATGGACATGGCTATCCATCCGAAACCAGTGAAGAAACCATACATAGCACCTTCCGAAGCTCCTATTTCGGGCGAATTCATAAACAGGGCCAGGTTAACTGCCATAGTAAAAGTAAAAAGCAATGTAAAGCCCATGATTTTAGGCATATTGGCTTTCTGTGCAGTTTCTTTGGTTATCCCGGTTTCTTTCATCCAGATTTTACCAAATGCCAAAGGAGTATACCAAATGGCACCTAGTCCAAAAAATACCAGGGTTGAAACCATAATGGCCAGCCAGTTGAGTGTAGAAAAATCCATACTTAAAATTTTTAGAGAGGGTTATTTAATTGATTAATAACTATTAACAAAGATGTATAAATATTTGTTTAACCCCTATGTGTATTATCATACAAATATTAAATTCATTCCAAAAAACTTTGTCAATCTAAGTTGACATATCAGTTTGCTAAAATGAATAAAAACGACAAAACTTTCTGTTTTTACCCTGGAATCAGTGTTTAAACTTTAATGAAGAAAATGATAAATGACCTGAATAACTGATTCAGGCTACAATTGAGTGGTTTACGCAATCATATTACGGGGTGGTAAATTTTCCGGAAATGGTAGTTTGTGAAAAAGCGCCTTAGCTGATAATTATAGTTCCCAGCCAGGCCCATGCAACAAGGAGTAACGCTGAACCTATAATATGAAATGGCCTTATTATAAATTGAGATGAAGATTCTTCTGGTAGAATATCCGAGTATTGATCAGTTAAAACAGTGTTGGTATTTTTCATAACTCAATGATTTTTTTCTTAACGCTTTATAAACTTTATAACCGTTAAGTGAAAAAGTAATACAAGTTTTTGAGGAAAATTTAGGCCAAAATTGATTTTCTGCCAGTTAGCTCTATATCTACTCACATTCAACATAAGAAATTTGCAGCTAGCAGGAAATTTGTCCACATTGTTATACACAAAATCATCAGGTTAATTAAATGGCATTACCATTCAGATATTGATATAAAATTCATTATCCATCATAAACGGATTGCTTGATCTGTTGAACCATTACTTAAGATTTAAGCAAACATAATCTGCTGTTTACGCATATCAGAAATTTCCTTCAGGCAAATCAGGTCAGGGCTATTTTGCAATCACAGGTAGAAATTATTTTTTACCTTCGCCGGGATATAAGTACACGTATATGGGGAAATTCCTGAGAAGAGATCCGTTGGAAAAAATGGACCGCCGGAGAACACGGGCGGAAAAGAAGCATATACGTGCAAGGGAAAGAGCCTGGAGGCGACGAAAGCGTACAGAAGCCTGGCGGAGTTTCCAAAGGCAATTCAATAAGTTCCTGGCTGATCCCTTTGCAACAAAGGTACGGGCTGAAAGAAAGCAATTACATGCCGGCGAAAAGGCTTGGCTGAGAAGAAGGCGGGCTGAAGCCTGGCGTCACTTTCAAAACCGCTTCAAAAAGTTTATGGCTGATCCTTTTGCAAAGAGGCAGCTTTCAGCTGAAGAGCAGGAAAAGAAACGATTTATAAAGTATGCCCGCCGCGAGAGGAAACTGGACCGGCAGAAATGGTGGGCTAAATTCAGGAAAAATCCGTGGAAAACCTTATTCCCTCCCAGCCAGTTTAAGGCGATGGGTGGTGGCTACTATGATGCCTATGGGTTAACAAAAGCCGAGAGAAAAGCCTTGGCAAAGCAAAAGCGCAAACAATTTCACGAAAATTTCAGGGTACTGATAACCACTCCTGATTTGCGCAGGAAACTTGGATTTGCTTATTTACATTCCACGGCATATTTTATCCTGGCATTTATGCTGATATATATTCTTTACCAAGTGATTACCATCCTGGTAGCATCGTCGTACAATATTCCTATAATCTGGTATTATTACCAGTTGAAGTTCCCGCTTTACACTTTTTCACCTCTATATACAAGGCAAGCGCTGGTTGTGATTTTTGCAATGGGGCCACTTATTTCACTGATGCTTGCTTTTGTATTCCTGAAGTTATACTTCACTGAAAATCCTGTTGCAAAACGCTTTAAACTGTTTTACCTGTGGGGTTTCATCGCCGGGGCAAATATGTTCTTCGGAGCGTATATTGCAGGCGTATTTACCCGTACTGAGTTTATTTATACTTCTGCCTGGCTGTTTATGAGTCATATGTTCGATACGGAGGAAATTATATTTACCGCTATCTCCGTTGTGATGCTTATCATAATCGGCAGAATTGTTACACCCTTATTCCTGCTTTCGTCTTCATCGGTTACATTGATCAAACCTGAATACAGGCTTTTTTTTATTCTCGGCCAGGTTATACTTCCCTGGTTAACAGGAATACTGGTATTATTCCTGATTACACTGCCTAATTACTACATCCCGCTGATTCTAAAAACAATTACACCAGGGTTGATAATGATACCGTCCTTATTTCTTTACAACTCCATCCAATTTGATAACATTCATGAGTCAGGCGTTATACAGCGTAACTATTTTAAATGGAGTATTGTGATTGTGGCAGTTGTATTTTTGTTCTTTTACAGGGTTATACTTAGCTTCGGATTAAAGGTTTCGTAGCGGGAACTTCATTAAAATTAGAAAAAACCTGTTCAGTCTACTAAAATCCAAGACCTAAATTTCAAAACTCAAATTCCAGGAATTAAGAAAATAATGATTTAAGCCATAGGAGTTTTATAAACCTTGAATCCTGGTTTTAGTACCTGGTTCCGGGGGTTTAGGATTTGAATCCGGGATTTATATCAGGGAATAAAAATATTAATAATTAAACCGGAACAACCATAGAGTTTTTATCTATAAATTAGTAATCTTCTAAAGGACTTAAATATGTTAAAGGAAAACTACACCCGGTTTATATGGAACAGCATTCTCGAAAACTGGGACCGCACCGCATTTACCAATTATGAATCTCAAAGCTATACCTATGCTGAAGTTGGGAAAAGCATTTACTATATGCAGAATCTTTTTTCAAAATGTGGACTGAAAAAAGGCGAAAAAGTTGCTCTTATTGGTAAAAACTGTGCTGAATGGGCAATTGCCTACCAGGCAATTGTTACTTACGGCGCTGTGGTGGTACCTATACTCCCCAACTTTACTCCCAACGATGTTCAGCATATCATCAACCATTCCGATAGTTTATTGTTATTTGCCAATAAGGCCAACTGGGATGTACTTGATGAGGACAACCTGCCGAACCTCAAAGCGGTAATCTCGCTTGATGATTTTTCGCCTTTGTATACACATGCAAAACATTCCTGCGAACATATTAATAAATTTCAGAGTCTTCTCACCAAAGAATTCACTAAAGAGAAGCTGCCAAATCAAATTATTCCCAATTCCGCACTTTTTGCCATAATCTATACTTCGGGAACCACCGGTTTTTCAAAAGGCGTTATGCTTACACATAACAACATTACCGGTAATATGGTGTATTCCCGCAAATATATGCCATTAGTTGCGGGCGATCATATTCTCAGTTTTCTGCCACTTGCCCATGCATACGGTTGCGCAATAGAGTTTCTTTACCCTTTTACATCAGGATGTCATATAACTTTCCTGGGGAAAATGCCCACACCCCAGTTGCTGCTGAAAGCTTTTGCCGAAATCCAACCAAGACTTATTCTTTCGGTTCCGCTGATCATCGAAAAAATATTCAAGAAACAGATCAAACCGGTGCTGGAGCAGACAAAGGTTAAGTTTCTGATGAAGATACCGTTTATGGACAGCGTTATACTCGGTAAAATAAAGACTAAACTTACCGAGAGTTTTGGTGGCAATTTTCACGAAATCGTTGTTGGTGGGGCTGCCATAAACGAAGAAGTTCAGGAAGTATTCCGCAGAGCTGGATTTGCTTTTACAATTGGCTATGGCATGACTGAATGCGGTCCGTTAATCAGTTATGCAGGATGGCGCGAAGCCCGCCTCAATTCGGCCGGTCGCTGTGTCGACCAACTTGAGATGCGCATTGATTCCCCTGATCCCGAAAATGTGGTTGGCGAAATAATGGTGCGTGGTGAAAACGTAATGAAAGGCTACTATAAAAATGCAAAAGCAACAAACGAAATCCTCGACAAAGATGGCTGGATGCATACCGGCGACCTGGGAACAATGGATAGTGATGGATTTTTGTATATTAAAGGGCGCAGCAAAAGCATGATATTGGGAGCTTCGGGACAGAATATATATCCTGAAGAGATTGAAGCCCGCATCAATGCCTTCCCTCTTGTTCAGGAATCAATAGTCGTTGACCGCAAAGAAGGTTTGGTAGCTCTTATTTATCCTGATATGGAAATGGTAGATGCCAGAAAGATGAAAGAACATTCGCTGGAAGTACTTATGGAAACATATTGCAAGCAACTTAACCGTGAAGTTCCCAATTATATGCAGGTATCACGTTTCCAAGTAGTTTCGACCGAATTTGAGAAAACACCGAAACGGAGTATTAAAAGGTTTTTGTATAGCTAGCAGCTGGTTTCTGTTTGTATGATATAACAAAATCATTTTGATACTGTCGTTAGTTTGTGTACTCAATATTTATTTTCGGAAAAATATTTTCAGTCAACTGAATGCCTAAACCACCGATTTAGGCACAACAAGTGACAACGCTATGGCATGATGGGAGTTTTTTTTATTTATCAGTATGTTGAGCTCGGAAACTCAGAATAACTTTTATTTGTTTAGTTTTATGTAACAATACGGACAACTGGGAGTTGGAAAAGCTGAGAAGCAAAGAGCTGGAGATGAGCGAAATGGAGAAAAAGAAAAAAGGACTAACCTGGTAAAATACCGGATTAGTCCTTTATTTTTTTCAATATGAGAAATCTATTTTATCACCTTAAGTGCTTCATCTACAGATTTTAGCATTGGGTCAATGGAAATTGGAGTTCCAACAGCTTCCTGCATCCACGCTTGCGGAGTCAACCGGCCCAGTGTATAAATGCGATCCACTTCGGATGCAAAATTCTTGCCTTTGATAAAACCGTCAATCTGAAATTCTACTAATTGCCCTATAGGATAATTTGGCAAGTATAACGGATTATCGATCATATGCGAATAAATGGCCAGAACAGTTTCGTCCTTGCTGCCAAATACCGGCGCATAATACTGGTTCCACACTTCTTTCGAAAGACTTATCACGGCATCCTTTAACTGGGCAGACGTAGCATTTTGATTTGCATACAACCAATCCCATACCTTCATATCGAGCAACGATACACCCATAATTTCGTAACACGACCATATAGCGTCGAGCGATGCCAAGTGTTCTTTATCCGGGTTATTATCTTTAATCCCCAGTAAATCGAGATCACGTTTCTGAAAGAGGAAAGCCAACGCTTCGGTGTATGCTGTGTTTGGAACACCTTGCAACATATAATAATCAATATTATAAAGGTCAACGGTTTGCTCCACGTTATGCCCGAATTCGTGAACAGCAATATTATAGCCTTTATAATTCATGCCTTTTTCAGCCATTCGGGTGCGCAGGCGGGCTTTATCGCCTTTCATGGCTGCTCCGGCTGCATGTCCCGAGCCACGCGCAGGATCAACCTGGATTTTGGACGCGATATACGCTGCTCTTTCAGGGCTCCATCCGAGTTTGTGAAGCATATTAGGCATGTCCTTTTCAAAAGCTGCCGGGTTCGGATACAAGGCTTGAGTTTTTGCTGTGAGAGCGTCTTCATTTAGCCCGCTTCTTGCCTTGAAGCCGTCGTACCAGATATCGAAAGGCTCGAGGTTACGACCCAGCCTTTTGCTGATCAGTGCGGCAACTTCCTTTATCTCGGGCGAAGTTATTAGCGAAACAAAAAGTTTCTGCACATCCTGTTCCGGGATTTCCATATTGAGTTCGAAAGCGCGCTGGCTATAAGTGGGAAGCGCCGGGTAAAAAGCATCGGTAGTATGTATGGCTTTAAAGTTATTGAGAAGCATTTCGTAGCGGCGGTCGGGTTCGGCAGTAGCTGTTACTTCTTTGCCATCTTTAAGCACTTTATTGTCAGCAGGATTCCATTGATATTCGCTGTTGTTGATCACCATTTCCGGGATACTCTGGTCGATAATGCGTTTCATCACCAAATAAATCATTTTTTGCTTTGGCAACCCATCGGCCTGGCCGTAATGTGATTTCAGCTCATCGCGTAATCCCCAGTGCGTGATCAGTTTCATGCCTTCCGGAAAATGCGTTTTACCTGATGCATCCACCAGCTTATCCATCATAATATTATATTCCGAAATATACATATCCGATTTTGCAAAAGCATCGCTTAACTTTTGATTCAGTTCGGCCGGCACCCGTGAAGTAAAAGCATCACCCATACGTGCATAGGCCCAGTCGCGGCGTGACCATGTTTTACCTAAATCAGTTTTTTCGGTTAATGTGTAAAATGGGAAGTTCAGCATAGTGATAAAGGCAATCTTGTTGCCAAAAAGATCATCAGTAAGATGCGCTGATGGCGAAAAAGAACCAAAAATCTCGTCGATTGGTGTAAGTTCATCACCACTCAGATCAACAGGAATGCGAAGATCCATTCCCATTTTGTTGAAATTGCCGTATAACACTTCGAAACCGGTTTGAAGCTTATTGAAAAGGACATGTAGTTTTGTACTGTCCGATATAAAATTCCCGGCACAAAAAGAAGTAAATGCTTCCTGGTCACCATCTTGTTTTTCCCAGAACGAGGCTACCTGCTTAACTCCACTTTCAATACGCGTTTTTGAGGCTTCACCGCACGAATCGGTAAGTTGTTTGATCACTTTGTCCATAGTAGCCTGGTTAATAAACGCTGGTTTTGTTTCCATAGCTGAGCCTGTTGGTTTGTTGCACCCGGAAGCCAGAAGTATCAGTGGCAATGCCAGGAAGAATAAGAATTTTTTCATAAAACAGTGAATTGTTTGTTCGGGGTTAGCGGGTCAAAGGTAGAAGGAAATCGGATTGTTGGAATATGAAAAGTATAATAAAAAATCGAAGTTATGGAATAATTTGTGAAATTCTTTTCTTTTGCTCCAAATTCCAATACTATTCCAAAAAATCAGATCCAAATCCAGGGTTCTGAATTCTTTAAGAACAAAATCCTTTCATTTTCAGATTGGGATTTGGAATTTG
>JBBQGD010000086.1:0-13957 GCA_038322655.1 Bacteroidales bacterium
CGCGAACTGTCGGAAGTCAATTTCTTTACAGAAGCTGATATGATGGCAAAGAGCTGAACAAGAGCCATCAGAATTGGTTCAGACATAATTATGCTTTTTATCCTTCAAATTTACGATTTCTCTTTTATAATGAGAATAAGCTACGAAATTAAATAGCCTGAACATCCTTCAAATTGTCCGCTCCACATTTGGTATGCAGAGGTTTTCATCAGTAGGATTAATACCTCATTCAAAAAGACAGGATTAGTCTTGTATCACTTTTCAAAATAGTTCTCTTCAAAATGAAAAGACCTCCTTCAAACATCAGGAGGTCTTTAAATCAGGTATACTTCACCTGAGTATGAAAGGATACGATACCTACTTTATAAATTCAGAACGAACACTTTGAGTGAGAATACTTATTTCCTTTACATTCTCTTGCGGAATTTTCTTGCCTGATGCTATATCATATTTCTCCCAGATTGGTTTCAGTTTCAGTATACCATCGTAAACTGGTTTCATATTCTCATCATCCTTAAAAGCATCGAGTATCGTTGATAGTTGATTATAATTCTCTTTCTGACTGGCAATAACAGCCATTATTTTCGTATTATCTTTGGCCATTTCACCTAATAAAGATGCAAGATAAATTCCTTCAGCAAATCCACCGGATGTGATCATAACAGTAATTTGAGTACGGTCGTTTTTCGACAGAAAATCATTTGTCTGATCGAAAACCTTCGTGATCATAGCGATAAGGCTATCCTTGTTATTGTTATACTTTTGAATTTTTTCAATTAATGCTTTATCATAAACACCTTTAATGCCCAATTCATCGGCAAGTTTTCCAGATGATGCGAGAAATTTATTGATATCATCATTTTGATTGTACGTTGTTGAATAACTCAGATCTGCACTGTAAATACCCAAATTAAGGGCCTTGCTTTGCTCTGTCACATACTTGGTAACATTGTCGGGCGGATTGGTAATGTCAGATATATAACCAGCCTGAGCAGCAATAAGCATTTTGGTTATTTCGAACGGTGTCGGGAATTGGTAAAGAAGGCTTTTTGATTCAGAAGTCAAAATGACTTCTTTTTTAATGGAGTCAAAAATAGCATTATCTGCATTTTGACTTTTTTCACCTCTGTTTTGGCATCCGGAAAACACCAGGATAAGAAAAAGAGCGAGGAAAGTTACGCCAGACTGAATTTTTGTGAATGCTTTCATAATCTCGATTAAAAATTTGTAGTGAAGTGAATAATTTATAAGTATTATTTATGCTAAAATAACATGCTAAAATAGATATTGTTTTTCAATTTCGTGCTTTTTTCAAATAAAACTTTCCAGGAAGAAGAATTTTACAGAGTTTTTCTAATATTTAGTCTGTTTTCACCCTGACCTAAACAAAGGATACCTGGGTCGAGGCATTTAAAATGATTTTTGAATAAGGAAACCTTTAGTACAACATTTATTCATTGTTGATACGGTTAGCTTCTTTCAGGATATTTAAAAACTATTTAATCAGGACATGACAGCCAGGCAATCAGATGCAATAGACGACGCTTAATCTTTTTTTAATATAGTGTTGAAATATCTCTACTCAGCCTAAGTTTGAACATTTAGTATTTCCAGGTTGTTGTATAAAGACTTTAGGTTCCCTGTGTATTTGATAAAAATATTCTCAGATGAACCTATTGATCAGATGAACATATTGAATAAAAATCTTAGATTTTAACTCAAATTTAATGGTATTTAACTAAATTTACAAATCGTTTTAAATGTGTTTGAAGTTATTACTCAATCATGTACCTAAGGAAAATGAGAAAATTCCAATTTGGTTATGATGGCTTGATAAAGGAACACTGTATTAAAATGAAGCTGTAATTAATGGGCTTAGTGCACGGCATTTGAAATAGTTATCCCTTATAGTCAGCTTTGAAAAATTCAAATAACATTAAAGTATTTTTTTTATATGGCAGTTCAACTGAATGTAAAGATAATGGTAGTTGATGATGAATTAGACCTTGAACCCTTAATCCTGCAAAAATTTCGTCAACAAATCCAGAAGAAGAAATACGATTTCGTATTTGCCCAAAATGGATTGGAGGCCTTATCAAAACTGGTGGAAATCCCAGACATCGGGGTAATTTTGTCTGATATTAACATGCCGGGAATGGATGGTTTGACATTGCTGACTAAGCTTAAAGAAATGAAAAAACCGGGGTTAAAAACAGTTATGGTCTCGGCATACGGTGATATGGAGAATATCAGGACAGCCATGAACCGGGGAGCTTTTGATTTCGTAACAAAACCGATTAATTTTGAGGATCTCGAAATTACAATCAATAAAACAATTGAAGAAATTCTTCTTATGCGCCGGTCCATGGAGGAGCACGATCAATTGATTTCCATCCAGCATGATCTGAATGTTGCCCGCGATATTCAACAGGGCATTCTTCCAAAAATCTTCCCGCCATTCCCTGATAGAAAGGATTTTGATATTTTTGGTTCCATGACTGCTGCAGAGGAGGTTGGAGGTGACTTCTTCGATTTTTTTATAATTGATAATGATCACCTGGGATTTGTTATTGGCGATGTTTCAGGGAAAGGAATACCTGCTGCAATTTTTATGGCAGTAAGCCGGACACTTATCCGCGCTACCGGACTTAATGGAATGGCACCGGACGAATGCTTAAACTATGTGAACAATTTGCTTTGTTATGAAAGCGTTTCGTGTATGTTCGTTACAGTTTTTTATGGTATTATGAACATGAAAACCGGCGAACTGGAATATGCTAATGCCGGTCATAACCCACCCTATATCCTGAAAAATGACAATACTATCCAAAAACTGGAAATTAGTGGAGATATTATACTGGGTTGTATTGAAAATCACCAATTTACTTTAAGAAAGATCCACTTGAATCCTGATGATGGATTTTTACTCTTTACAGATGGTGTTACCGAAGCTTTTAACCAAAATGAAAAAGTTTATGGGGAAGTACGTCTGGAACAACTGCTTTTAACCCTGGATCGTTTCAATGCTAAGAGTATTGTAAATACAATAGTAGATGATGTGAACAATTTTGCCCAGGGAGTTCCTCAATCTGACGACATTACATTGCTTTCATTAAAATATTATGGTTGAAGCATTATTCTCATATGTCTGATAAAAATATAACCATTATTAACCAGCTAGAGCAACTGGAATATCTCTCCAATACCATGGAAATGATATCAGTTGAATGGAATATTCCAATGAGCATTGTCCTGAACCTGAACCTCGTACTTGAAGAACTGGTGACTAATATTATTTTTTATGGCTATGAAGACAGGGATAAGCATGAAATCAATATTAAATTGTCGTATAGAGATAAAATAATCAAGGTGCAAATTGAAGATGATGGCAGGGAATTTGACCCTTTACAGGTTCCCGAGCCTACCAAGGAGAAAACTATTGAAGAGAGCAAAATTGGCGGACTCGGTATCCATTTTGTGCGTAAAATAATGGATGACATAACCTACCTGAGATTGGACAATAAAAACAGATTAACACTGACTAAACTCATTATTTGAACCTTTTAACCTCTATTTAGATGGAAGTACATGAAAATAAAACAGGCAATTATTTAGTAATCAATTTAACCGGTCGGCTCGACTCCTCCAATTACAGAGAGTTGGAGGAAAAAATATTTGGATTTATTGAAAGCGGTGAAGAACAAATTGTGGTCGATTGTTCTGGCCTGATTTATATCAGCAGTTCAGGTTTAAGAGTATTGTTGATGTCATTGAAGAAAATAACGTCTGTTAAAGGTAAATTCTATCTATGCTGTCTTCAGGATAATATCAGGGAAATTTTTGATATAGCCGGATTTTCATCCATCTTTAGTCTTTTCGAAACTGTTGAACAAGCCATAAAGTAAACACTAATTCCTGATTTATTCCTAAGCTATACAAGTTGAACTGCCCGAATGGGATCATAAAGGGAAAGAATCAGAAGTCTTATAAATTACAAACAGGTACGGTGTGATTACTTTCTGATAACAGAGGAAAATGAATAATGAAAATTGGTCCCTCTTTTTCCCTGGTTTCTGCTTTTAATTCGCCACTGTGTCCATTAGTAACAATATCGTAACTTATAGATAAACCTAACCCGGTTCCCAGCCCGGTAATTCTGGCAGTATACGACGGCTGAAAGATTTTATCCAGTACATTTTATGAAATTCCGTTGTCGTTATCTGTAACTTTTATTTCAATAGCATCGTGGAGCCTTTTTGTGCATACTAAAACAGTAGGTTCATAACCAATATCAGCCCTGTGATAGCCAGGTGAAGCCAAGTTCCCGGATTGGATGTGTTGGGTCTTGGCAGATTTAAAATTGGTTAGGTATTTCAAAAAACTTATTTCACTCTTTTATATTTTCCAGATACTTTTTAGTTTGATCATATCCTTTTTGTATTATTTGTTCCCATTTTCCCCCTTCCAGAAAACCATATTCTTTTAGGTCAAGTTCCAAAAATATTGAAACCTGGGGCTTGCTCTTTTCTTGCTTATGCCTGCTGTTAATGGTAAAACTATTAATTAAAATTGATGAAAATCCTGGAAGTTTTTCCCTTTTAACATTCCTTATTTTATTCCACAACAAACTCCATGATGATGGTATTTTTTCTAAATTAACTGGTATCGTTGTTTCTGCGGATAATGAAACGGCAACAACATGCTTGACCGGCTTATTATACATAGCTTCTACAGGAAGATTATCAATAACTCCACCATCAATATGTAAATGTTTATCAATTATAACAGGTGGATAAACCCCGGGTATTGCTGCACTGGCTTCTGTCTGTAACCTTGCCAATCCTTTTTCATGCACTTTTAAAGAGGCATTTGAATAATCGGTTGAAACGCAATAAGCATTGATCCACAAATCCTCGAGCTCTGTTTCTCCGAAAAGTATATTTAAGTATTTTCTAAAATTTCTCCCCGATATCAAGGATATAAATGGCAGTGTAAAGTCATAAGATGTTATTTTTTGTTTAACTCCTATTTTACATAATTCGTTTACTTTCTCCAGATCAAAATCATAACGTGATATTCCAATACCAATAATTCCACCAATACTTGTTCCTCCAATAAAATCAAATTCAAATCCGGATTCAAGAAGAGCTTTAATGACCCCAACATGAGCAAAACCTCTTGCACCTCCACCACCCAGCACCAAACCATTAGCCTGGTTTGTGACGATTCGGCAAAACCTTCTTATATCCCTTAAATTATTTTGCCGGACATGAATATGCAAATCTATGTTTCGATTTTTGAACCATCGCTTTGTATTACTTGGTAGTGGAGCGTTTTCCGGATGAAACAGCAGTAAATATATTTTCTTATTCAGTACATTATGTGAGTACAAATTCAATTGCTCCTCAATTTCATATATTTCAGAATTCGCATTAAACCCAGTAGCGACAATTATCAAATCACAATATACAAGACACAATTTTGCCCATTCTATCTCCTCGATACTGCAAACCAGGATATTTAAACCATCCTGTTTTTCCATTTCGTCAAAGTTATCTTCAACATTACCTGAAGTATGTATAAGGTGATCATAAATTCTGATTTCAGAACCCATATCCCGAAATTGATTTTGAATTTCATTTGTGTACTGGCTTAAATCATTTTGAGGTTGCAGGTTAATAATAGCAATATTTTTAGGACTGGTTCCCGTTTTATTCTGAAATGTATTCCGACGCATCCTGTTTATTAAAATCTTAGAAAGTGATATTGAAAAATCGGGGAAATGTGTAACCAACATCAAATAATCATCATATTTTAATCGAAGAATGGTGGATTTTCGTAACGCCACAACCGAGGCACTATAGGCTTCATTTGTAAAAAGCGAGAATTCACCTATTGGATCACCAGGAGATATATCACCCAGTATAGAAATTCCATTTTCCGTATTATGTAACGCTCTAAATCTTCCTGAAATAACAATATAAAAAGCTAAACCAACTTCACCCTGATAAATCACATATTGGCCTGCTTCTAATACCAGTTCTTCAGTTGCACTTAATAAATGGAATAACTGATCATCACTTATTTCTCCAAACAAGCGTGTCAATGGGTTTCTATAAATAATAGAATCTGCAGTTAATCTTGACATTATTTTTTTTATATAAAATGAGACTTCTTGTTATTCAAATAAGACTAAGGCCTGTTTTTCAAACAATTGAAAGTGAAATAATAAACGTACTTCCTTCAGTTTCTTTCGTTTCAACTTTTAATTCACCTCCATGTGCCTTAATAATATCATAGCTCAGACTCAAACCCAAACCCGTTCCTTCTCCGGTTGGTTTTGTGGTGAAAAAGGGTTGGAATATTTTATCAACTATTTTTTGCGGAATACCATTTCCATTATCGGCGACCTGTATTTCCACAACATTGCCAATCCTTTTTGTACTTACTGAAACCATAGGTTCATAGACTTTTACTCGATCATGAGACGCAGCATGCTGCGTCTTTACTTTTGCACTGACGGCATAAAAAGCATTGTTAATCAGATTCAAAATTACCCGGCCAATTTCCTGCGGTACTACATTGATTTTTCCAATGCTTTCGTCGAAATCAGTTTTCATTGTTGCATTAAAGGACTTGTCTTTTGCCCTTAGCCCATGGTAAGATAACCTGAGATATTCATCAGCCAAAGCATTAATATCTGTTGGTTCTTTTACGCCGCTACTAGTCCGCGAATGCTGCAGCATGCCTTTTACAATGGCATCGGCACGTTTACCGTGGTGGTTTATTTTTTCGAGATTTAGCTTAATGTCATCTGCAATTTCAAATGCATCTTTATTATTACCTTTTTGAAATTCTTCTTTCATTTCATCAATCAGTTCATTGCTCACTTCACTAAAATTATTCACGAAGTTCAACGGATTTTGTATTTCATGGGCAATTCCCGCAGTAAGTTCGCCCAGACTGGCCATTTTTTCGGATTGAATTAGTTGTTTTTGGGTGGATTGTAAATTATCCAACGTATTCCTGAGTGCTGCAGTTTGTTTGTTCACTTCTTCCTGTAATATTTTTTGCTGGTTTTCTGCATGTACCTTTTTTTCTTCGGAAAGCTCAACTACTTTATTTGCATTTACCCGTACTTCTTTTATTATTTCTTTAAAGCGCATTGAAACATAGGCGAGCAGTGACAAGGGAAAGGAAAGGATGAAAAACGACGAGCTAAAACTTGAAAAATAGATAGAATTTGTCAACTCCTTAAAAATAGATTCTATGATAAACATAATTAGCAAGGAACTTATGGATAATACCAAGCCGAATACAATGGCCCATTGAGCGCCTTTAAGGCTTTTCCATGACGTAATAAGATAATACAAACAAATTATTAGTATTAAACCTACCGAAATAGTTATAAAATTAATAGAGATAAACCTATTGGATTGTGGAATAAAAATGCTCAGAAAATTTAATACCATTAAAATTATAAGTAACAGCAGCAATTTCTTATTTATTTTTCTGTTGAAAACTTTGATTAAAAGAAGAGGAATTAATATAAACATCAAAGCCATAAATAAGAATATCCCTGTAAGACGATAAATTTCAAATTGCATGTAAGGAATTCCCGTGCGGGATTCAGCAATTATTATGTAAATAAGAAAAGCTAAAACTGTTGTAAACATAGAAATCCAAATTAGATTTTTTTCCTGCTTGTTTTGAAACAACAACAGCCAAAAAAGTAACGACAGTAGTACACATACGGACAATAATAAATAATTTAAACCAACAGTGAATTTGGTCAGCTCTGATTGAATAGTAAAATAATTTGGACCGATCAGATAGAGCATGCTTCCCCGACCTTTTAATTGATGAGGCGGTATGGGGGACAAATACCCTACAAAATGAATAGCAAGAAGGTGAGGAGTGGATGTTTGGGAATAAACAATAACAGGATCTATATCATTATTGTATTCACGGAAAGGTTTACCATTTTCACCTGTATTGCCCCTTATAGCGACCACTTTCCCATCCATATATAATTCAATTGCTGCCCAGTTCATGAAATCAAACCCTGTTTGTTTATTGAGAAGAGAACTGTCTAATTGTATGTTTATACGAAACCAGCATTCTATCCGGCCATTTTTATCAGCGTATTTTGAGGATAACTCTGAAGGCTTTAATTTTTTCCAGCCGGTGGTATCAATACTTATTCTTTCCAGGCCGGTATCGTTACCCTGTTTAAAAATCCATCCATTTAAATCACCTAAGTTAATTACATTGTAACTTTTATCTATCATGCTTGTTGAAAGCACTATGGTGGTATCCTGTGCCTGGCAAAACTGAACTGCCAAAATAAAAATGACGGTGAATTTTAGAAATTTCATTAGTTTATGTATTAATGAGTGGTTGGTATATTTATAATGAATTTTGACCCATCCCCTTCTTTACTTTCCACTTTGATATCTCCACCATGTGCTTTAATAATATCATAACTTAAACTTAACCCTAACCCCGTTCCCTGCCCGGTAGGTTTGGTAGTAAAGAAAGGCTGAAATATTTTTTCTTTGATGGATTCTGGAATACCATTGCCGTTGTCTTTTACACTGAGCTCGATTGTGTCATTCAGCCTTTTTGTTGACACAACCACTAGTGGTTTATAACCGGCTTCAACAGGCTCAGACTGATTCTCTTTGCTTTTTTCATTCACAGCGTAAAATGCATTTGTAATTAAATTGAGAACAACTCTTCCAAAATCTTGCGGGATAATATTAATTTTTCCTATAGATTCATCAAACTCAGTTTTGATAGTTGCATTAAATGATTTGTCTCTGGCACGTAATCCGTGATAACTCAATCGTAAATATTCATCGCATAACGCATTCAAATTGGTTGGTTCTTTTACGCCTGAACTGCTTCTGGAATGCTGCAGCATTCCTTTCACTATGGCTTCGGCTCGTTTGCCGTGGTGGTTGATTTTTTCTTCATTTGATTCAATATCATTTACCAGTTCATTTACATCTTCGATATTTCCGTTCCTTAGCACTTCTTTCATTTCGGCTATCAATTCTTTGTTCACATCCGAAAAATTATTGACAAAGTTTAACGGATTTTGAATTTCGTGGGCAATGCCAGCGGTGAGTTCTCCCAGGCTGGCCATCTTTTCGGCCTGGATAAGCTGTGATTGGGTGGCTTTCAGTTCAGTTAGTGTGGCTTCGATGTCCTGGTTCGCTTTTTCAAGTTTGTTAAAATCTTCGTAGCGGGCATAAGCAATTGAAAATGCATCAGCTAAAGCTTTTATCAGTTGAATTTTATCGTCTGCAAGAGGTGACACGTTTCCCACATAGATCATACCTTGAGTAAAAGGCAGAAAATTGAGATACAATGATTCAGGAGGTGGAGCAGATCCATGATAAGATTCGGGTACGTCAACTTTACCATCTTTTATAAGATTCTGCATAAAGTGGACAAACTGGTTTTTATCCCAGTGCAGGTAAAATATTCCGTTCTTTCTCCAATGTTTTACTGCACCAATGCCTATTTCTTCTGAATCAAAACCCAATTCAAAAGCACTAAGCGCACGTCCGTCGGGTTCAGAAAGATAAGTGTGAATAATTTCCCTGTTTACATCCATTATCAGAACACCGCAACGGATAAAAGGAACCCCCATGGCATTCAGTTCTTTCCAGATTAATGGTGTAATCCGGTTTAAATCATCTTTGGTTCGCATACTTGCAATTTCGCCGCGAACACGGTCCAGCGATGCTTGCTTAATGGCTTCCCTTGCCTGAACTTCTGCTTTTTCCAAATCCAGAAATCGCTGGTAAATCCGTTCAAACTCCCTGGCAAACCGCATAACAATTTGAATTTCTTCATCAGTAGGAGGTCGGGAATGATTGAATCCCAAATAACCGAATTTGTTTTGTCCTTCACAGGAAAAATTTCCATTTGGAAAATCAGCAGCACTAATCCGGGATTCTTCCGGCATCGTAGCGATCAGATCGCCAAGTACTTCCATTAATGTTGGTATTGCTTCAGGAGGATAAACAAGACATTGATAACTCTGCGGTTCACTTTTTTTCCATTTTACAACCGATTCGGCCCATTCCTGCATTGCATTTAAATCAATAATCTTTTCGCCAATATTCCGGGCTCCTTTTTTACCGCTGAGACGCAAACTAAACCGATTATTCTCCAGATCAATCAAACTCAAATGAGCACATACCGGATTGATTCCTAAAATATCATATTGCTCGCAAAGCAAACCAATTACCTCGTTCAATTCTTCAGTATGCTGCATAGCCATTGCTCTGGCCCTGATTCTCTCCAAAGCTGCTTCAATCTGTGCTTCTCTAAACTGTTTTTCTGCTTTTTGCAGATCGAGAAATCTTATATAACTCTGCTCAAAAACTTTCCCAAACCGTTTCAGGATTTCATTATCCGCATCAGATAATTGTCGCCCATGATGATTAACTACAAATATGGTTGTGTAATGAGAAACTGAAACAGACCTTGTATAACCACCTTCACGGGACAATACCTGGTTTTTCCATTCAGGAGTAGATGAATTGTATGGTGGATGCTTAAACATGTGTTTGAAGAATTCTACCTTTTCTTCCCTTGCGTATTCTTCAGTGAAAAATCCATCTCTGTTTCTAATTGCTTTTGCTAGAACAGTATAAATAGGCCGATCCAGAAAAGGAATTGCAGCTCTTTTCAGATAAGTTTCAGCTACGCCTGAAGATCCCCAAAATGCAAATTCTTTATCAACTTCTTGATTATTAATGGCTATAAAAACCCCTGTTACGTCCATTTCCACATTATGCAATTGCTGAGCGACTATATTAACAACCTCCTGAAGCTCTGATGTACTATGCATTGCCAAACTCTTTGCTCTGACTCGTTCAAGTGCAGTTTCAATCTGAGCCTCACGGGCCTGTGTTTCGGCTTTTTTAAGATCAAGAAAACGGGTATAGGTTTGTTGAAAGACTTTTGCAAACCGTTCAATCAAACGAAGATCTTCCGGCTTTGGCGCTTCATTGGTAGTAATACCAATACAGCCATGTGAGAAGAAAATAGAATTAATATACCGGTGTTCTTTTATTTGTTCTTCATTAAACGGCAACCCAACTTCACCACTAAAATAACGGATCCATTTCTTCAAACTGTCTCCGTGTAAGTCCTGCACTATGGATTCCTCTTTTTGCTGCCAGGCTTTAAAAACTTCGGAAACAACCGGAGATTTTGTTACTTCAAAAATAAAAGCTTTGCGCACCTGATGCCCTTCCTGGTCGGTGACCCAAATGTCAAATGTCTCACTTTCTTCATTCACGATGGCAATATTGAATCGTTCCGGAGTATCACGTAACAAACTGATTTGTTCAAACAGCATGGCTGCCACTTCTCCCAGTTCATCACTATTGTGCATGGCCATAGTTCGTGCCCGAACTCTTTCCAATGCCATTTCAATGTGTGCTTCGCGTGCTTGTGCTTCTGCTTTTTGCAGATCAAGGAAGCGGGTATAGGTTTGTTCGAAAACTTTGGCGAAGCGTTTTAGTATATCGTTTTCAGGATCGGACAATGGAATGCCGGAATAATTATGGATTGAAATTGCTGCAGTATTGGCAAATGCAAAAGAGACTGCATACGCAGCACCTGCCAACATTGCATTTTTTCTGTTGTCGGGCAGAAATTTAAAATCGGAATGCTCAAACAGGTAATTGAAATATTTATTCTTATCTTCAAACGAATAAATATTTTTAAAAAACACCTCGCCATTTTCTTTTGCATTAAAAATATCGGAAGGTATGGCGTAATCTACATATGGAAGATGAAAGCATGAGGCATATTTTTGGCCGGGAGAAGCTACCCAAAGTTCAGCATTTCTTGAACCTTCAGAAAAAATATTTATGTTGGCGGCATCCATAGAAATATCGAGTTCCCTGAGTCTTTCAAAAACTTCCAAAACCACCTCCTGCAATTCATCACTTTTCTGCATAGCCATGGTTCTTGCACGAACCCGTTCCAAAGCCAATTCAATTTGTCCTTCCCTGGCCTGTGATTCGGC
Source organism: Bacteroidales bacterium (assembly GCA_038322655.1). GTDB lineage: Bacteria > Bacteroidota > Bacteroidia > Bacteroidales > UBA4417 > UBA4417. The sequence goes on from JBBQGD010000086.1 coordinate 12,059, forward strand.
TTTTTGAAGGTCCAGAAAACGGGTGTAGGTACCATCAAATACTGTAGCAAATCGTTCCAATGTCTGAATTGTTTCTGATGCTACAATCTCAGGAGTGGTTATGGCGATAACGCCCTTTGAAAAAATTGCACAACTATTCACCAGCCTGCTGACGGATTTCCTGTTCTTCACTGATAAACCAACGCCTTCTAAATATTTATTCCACTTAACAATATCTTCACCGTTAATATCTACCTCTATTGATTTCTCCTTCCGCTTCCAGGCCTCATATATTTTTTTTACCAAAACGGGTTCTTCAACGTTAACTCTAAAATTCTGACTGGATAACTCACCACCCCATTCCGTTAACCAAATATCAAAAATGCCTTCTTCTTCATTCACAATACCTATAAAAAAATGGTTTGGAACAATTCCTAATTCGGTAAACTGTTGAAACAGGACAAAAGAAGTATCTGAAAGTTCTTCGCTGTGTTTCATAGCCATTGTTCTTGAACGCACTCTTTCCAGTGCAGCTTCAATTTCCAGTTCCCGGTTTTTAACCAGCAGGTCGGTTGTTTTCTCCTCAACTATTTTTTGCAATGCTTCGTTCTTGCGTTTCCATTCATCTTTATGCCAGGTGTCGCCCTCGGTGGCGACTGCCATTGATCCATGCAGATGGGCCACTTTCCAGTTGTTTGACCTAAACTCAAAAATAGTGCTGAGCCTTAATGGCAGTAAATTTTTATCCCCATCAATAACCATTGATATTTCAACCTCATCAATAAAAAGAGCCATATCCCCGGCAGGGCTGATTCTCCGTTTTACCGGAGTTATTGTATAATGCATATCCATTCCGGCTCCCTGCTCTCTCTGATCGATGACCACTTTACGCAGCCTGCTGATATCCATAATTTTCTCATCCAATGTAGTACCGTAACCGCTTACATCTTCAACTATAAATTCTTCCATCCGGTCCAGAGGAAAATCTTCCAGCATTAGATTGAAAAATGACTTGTGTGTTTCCTGCAGAAGTTGTTCTTTCTTAGTATCCATAAATTCAAAATATTATGCCGGTAAATGAATTATAAAGCTTGTTCCAATTCCCTCGTTTGTCTCAACTTTTATCGATCCTCCGTGTCCTTTGGTAATGATGTCGTAGCTTAACGATAACCCTAAACCTGTTCCCACACCTGTTGGTTTGGTGGTAAAGAAGGGTTGAAAAATTTTATCAACTATTTCAAGAGGGATTCCGGGGCCGTTGTCAGTAACGGTTATTTTGACCCCCCTCGTTCCCCCCGGCGGGGGGATGACCAACTCCGTACTAACTGAGACCGTTGGTTCATAGGCTTTTACTGTGCTGTTAAATGTGTCATACTGAGACGTAGCGTTCTGCGTCTTTACTTTTTCGTTTATGGCATAAAAAGCATTGTTAATCAGGTTTAACAACACTCTTCCAATATCCTGTGGAATAACATTGATTTTTGGAAGTGTTTCGTCAAACTCTGTTTTAAAATCAGAATTGAAGTTTTTGTCTTTTGCCCGCAGTCCGTGATAGGAAAGGCGGAGATATTCATCAGCCAAAGCGTTTATATCAGTGGGTTCCTTTATGCCACTGCTGGTCCTCGAATGCTGCAGCATACCTTTTACAATGGCATCTGCGCGTTTGCCGTGATGGTTTATTTTTTCGAGGTTATGTTTGATATCACCAGCAATTGTTTTCGCTTCTTTAATATCACCTTTATCTAGTTCTTCGTTCATTTCATCTATTAACTCATTGCAGACTTCCGAAAAATTATTCACGAAGTTCAATGGGTTTTGAATTTCGTGGGCAATGCCGGCGGTGAGTTCGCCCAGGCTGGCCATTTTTTCGGATTGGATAAGCTGTGTTTGTGTAGACTTGAGTTCGGTGTATGCTTTTTC
>JBBQGD010000087.1:0-13901 GCA_038322655.1 Bacteroidales bacterium
AGGGCAATACCGTTTTTGCTTTTGCCAATCAAAAAGAATATTCTGATTTTCTAACTTATAATATTGATTATACAGTATTGACAGCACCTTCTGAACTCTATGCAGTCAAAATGACTGAAAATTCAAGACAAACTCTTTCGTGGAATTATTACCCCACCTATACTGCTTACGAAACTCTTATGCAGCAGTTTGCAACCGATCATCCGGAAATATGCAAACTGATCACGTTAACTACGCTTGCAAGCGGAAGAAAAATCCTGGCACTTCGCATAACTGATAATGTGAATACCGAGGAAAACGAACCTGAATTTTTATATACTTCTTCAATTCATGGTAATGAGACAACAGGGTATATTTTAATGCTGCATCTAGCTGATTATCTGCTGTCAAATTACGGATCTGATGACAGGATTACCAACCTGGTGAATAACACTGATATTGTAATCTGCCCCCTTGCCAATCCCGACGGAACATATAAAGGCGGAAACAATACTGTAAGCGGTGCCACCCGCTATAATGCAAACAACATTGACCTGAACCGCAATTACCCCGATCCGCAAAATGGTCCACATCCTGATGGAAATGCATGGCAACCTGAAACTGTAGCATTTATGAATTTTGCAGAGAATAATACATTTACTATGGGAGCAAATTTCCATGGAGGCACTGAAGTTGTTAACTATCCGTGGGATACATGGCCAAGATTATCCGCAGATGATCAGTGGTGGCAGTATGTTTGTCGTGAATATGCTGATACTGTGCATGTTAATTCAGCTTCTGATTATATGAACCAATCTGATAATGGTATTACCAATGGATACCAGTGGTATGAAATAGATGGCGGCCGGCAGGATTATATGAATTATTTCCAGCATTGCAGGGAAGCAACTATCGAGATATCAGATGCTTATATATTACCGGAAAGTGAACTGATTACTTATTGGAATTACAATTATCGCTCGTTCCTGAATTATATAGAAGAATCCGGTTATGGTTTGCACGGTTTGGTTACAGATTCCGTGAGTGGCATTCCTTTGCATGCCAGGATATATATATCAGGTTTTGACAAAGACAGCTCACATGTTTATACAGATCCACAGGTTGGCGATTATCACCGTTTGCTTAAAGAAGGCAACTATAATGTCACTTACACCGCAAGTGGATACTTACCCAAAACCATACCGGTTCAGATATCTGACAAACAAAAAACCATTGTAAATGTACAACTGCATCAAGGTAGCCTTGGAACAAACTTCGGTGAAGCTCAAAACACACAATCTGAAATTTCTATTTATCCAAACCCAGTTATTAATGGAAGAATGGAAATTAAATCGGTAAATTCGGTTCAAATGTTGAAAGTTACAGATATTAGCGGCAGAGTTGTATTTTCTTCAACACCTAATGCAAAAAGATTTACTGCCGAATGTAACTGGCCAACAGGCATCTACCTGTTTCAGGCACAAATTAATGGAGAATGGATCAGTAAAAAGATCCAGGTTATCAAACAATAATTGTGCGGATTGCAAAAGTAAAAATATCAGGGATTTCAATCCGTTTGCTTCTTACTGAAATCAAGTGGTACGATAAGTTTAAAACTAATATTACGCCCCATATTGTAAACCCCCATCCTGCCGGTTACATTATTTACGTCCTCGTATTTCAGCCTGCTTAAGTGACTTTGATAAGCAACATCCGTTATGTTATCAGCGCTTATATAAAGTGAGAAGAGAGTTTTGCTTTTCGAAGTTATATCTGCTCCGATTCCTATATTCAGAAGCGTATAACCGGGTGTTGCAGTTTCGGTTCCATAAGCAGAATAAAATTTATTTTGTGCGAAATAGTTATCCAAACCAATCTTGAAATACGCATTTGTTAAGTTTTTTCCTAACCTTTTGGCATTTGCCCTGAGTTCGGACGAAAATTTCGGACCGGGTGTAAATGGCAAATACTTAGTTGAATCAGGTTGATCTTTCTGAATTGATTGAACGTATGAAAAAGAATTTTCGAAATGCAACCAGTCCAAGGGATGCGGGTGAATATCAATGGAAATTTCGCCTCCGGTAAGTTGAGCATTACCGGAAACAAATTTAAAAGTACTATATCCCTGGTTTATTGAATCTCCACCCTCAACACTTTCGAGTTTACGCGAAAAAATGAAATTACTGATTCCGTTATTAAACACATCGACCTCGGCTGTGACGTGTCTGGCATTGTACCCCAGTGAATAATCAAATTGAAGACTGTTCTCAGTTTTCAGACCAGGATCGCCAATTTCGTAACGCGTAGTTCCATCGTGAACTCCGTTTGCACCAACTTCAGCTATGCTTGGTGCCCGGTAACCTCTCGAAATATTGAATTTGGAATATATTTTTTCAGTAAACTGGTAGGTTGCACCCAAACTACCCGAAAAACCGGCGAAAGTTGAATTAAATGCACTAAATTTATGGTAAGAGCCAGGAGCTAATTCATCTGTTTTTGTTCCTTCAGCATTCAGATATAAATCTTTTCCATGTTCCGTGCGGGTATCATATCGTAAACCACCACTTACGTCAAGCTTGCCGATTGTTTTCCGAACGATCGCAAATACGCCTATATCGAATAGATTGTAGTCGGGAATAAGGAATTCATTTCCTTTGTTTTGTGAATTCTGCCACATCCCATTTGCACCAAAGGAAACATTGAAATTATTTTTCTCGGGAAGTATGTACCGCACATCATAATTAATGGTATTGAGAAGAAAATAAAGTCCGTACTGGTTTTCTTTAAGTATATTGCCATATTCCCGGCGTTGATTCTGTTGCCAGCCTACAGTTGCTTTTAAACTACCATGGCCTAAAATAAAACTATTATTGAGAACTGCTTTATAGTGATGGACCTTCTGGTATGGAGTTAATGGTGTATAAGATTTAAAATCATTTAAGTTTGCAATAGCTTCACCCTCAGTTGAATCATTAAGCGCTATTGGCTTTACAAATTTTCCTGTAGCACTGTCGCGAATTCCTTCAATAATACCGGGTGTTAAAGAGTAAATACTAAAATTCAGATGTGAATATCCCCAAGATTTGTTAAGTCCTATAACTCCGCTTGTCGTATGTTCCCTAAATCCTGAATTAAACACATATCCGTCGTATTTATTCTGATAGGCATGAGCCATTTTGTTACTATATCTCACATCCCAGATAAGACCCTTTTTGTTCCCTGTAAAGTTGGCCGAATATGCCATCAATCCATTGTTTGTCTGATAATTTGCCAGCAGATTTGTCTGTATTTTTCCTTCAGGCAACGTTGGGGCGGATATCATATTTATAACCCCCGCTATTGCATCCGAACCATAGGTTAAACTTGCCGGACCTTTTAAGATTTCAACTTTACTCACAGCAAATTCATCAATTTCAATTCCATGTTCATCTCCCCATTGCTGACCTTCCTGTCTGATCCCATCACTTACTGTAACAACCCTGTTGTAGCCCAAACCCCGGATTACAGGTTTTGATATTCCTGAGCCGGTAGTTATCTGCGAAATACCCGGTTTAGTGGCTAATGCATCAATAATATTTGTTGCCGAAGTTTGCAGAAGCTCAATAGAAGGAATGGAAACGATAGGTGAAGGTGTACGGTTTATTTCAGTTGCATCTGACGTGCCGGTTACGACTACTTCATGCAATTCAGTAGCGGATTCTTCCAGTTCAAAATTTTTAATTGTGATAATGGAAAGATCAATATTTTCAGTTATTGATTTATAACCAATATATGAAACCTGAACTAAAACTCTTGTTTTCGGAAGGTTTTCAATTTTATAGGTTCCATCAACATTACTGAGGGTTCCTGTTTTTAAGTCGGGGATATAAATTGTGACCCCCGGAATTGATTCACCTGTTTTTTTATCTGAAATTTTACCGGTTAATGTTGTTTTGCCTGTAGCATATTCATTATCTGCTGATGATATTGTTGTAATAAATAACATTATTCCAACCATTAAAATAAATTTTCTCATAGAGTTATTATGTTTTCAAGAAGCTTATTAAAATATACGGTTGCCTTTGTTTAAATAATTCATTTAAACTTAAAGTATTAAATACAGACATAATGCCCTGTATATTTCCCGTATATTTAGTAAAGCAGTAAATTGAGCAGTAAATTATTACCTGCTATTTGCTCTTAAAAGTCGGAATACAGCCTGATTATGAGCCAACCGAAAGATCATTCACTAAGATTAACAGGATTTTTAGAAAATTCAGGCCTGTGGAGGACCACGCAAATTATAATAATGAAAATATTTATTCTGAATCTGGTTCTCCGTTACTGTTTTTAATGCAAATGATTCAATATTTAAAACGGGAACAAATACATAGGGATGTGATTCTTCAACAATGTTAAACTCAAAAACACAAACAGCACATTCTTCTTCCTGGCTGAATAATTGTAAACCAGGCAGATTATGGTTTCTGCCAAAGTGAATCTGATGGCCTAAAATACGATGCACATCCTGAACCAGGTTTGGACCAAGATATAAAAGCATTGCCAGTAAGGATGCTGCTACAATTCTTCGCTTTGAGTTTTGCATAGTTTAATTAAGTCCGGATTCCAATTTACATAACAAACTATACTTATGGAAATCCCTTAATAAACACAGAACAAACGATATTGTTTTGAAATGTTAATGGAAACCAGAAATGAAGATTAAACTTCTCTGAGAAAAAAGGAGTGGACCTATTTAACAATAAGTTTTCGCGTAAAGCTCTGATTATCTGCCTGCAACTGTATAAAATATACACCCGGCTCAATTGCCTTACTACGGATATCGATTGAAATAATATTATTCCCCGGCTCAACATCCGATTCCTGTTTATATACCAGTTTGCCAATATTATTGAAAATTGCCACCCCGGCTCTACCTGCCTGGCTGATTCTAAACGATATCTTTAGTTCATCAACAACAGGATTTGGATAGACTGTAATATTATCAATAATTCCCTCTGTTGAAACCGTATTTAAGGCAAATTCCGAACTACTCTGAAGAATATTTCCGGAAACAACTCCGGAAGAATGAGCTGTTGCTGAGTATATTGAAACATATATGACTAAGAGTAAAAGTATTTTTTTCATAGTTTCGTTTTAATTATACAAATTCAAAAAGTAAGCCAATCCAGATAATTGTCATCCTTTATTAATTAATATTAACATTTGGGAAAAGTAATAGGTTTTTGAAGATTATTTTTTGAAAAAATATTTTAACTCAAAATAAAACAAACAAAAATGCGTTAGCGGAAACGCAAATAATCAGTTATCAGCTGTATTTCTATCAAATCAACACCATTGGCTGTAAGATAATGTTTATCAAAATCAAGTGTTTCAGTAAATTGCTGCAAACTTACATCCCCTTGTGAAATAGCTGATATATAATACTCCATAGCTTTATGTGTATTACCTAAACATAACTCAATATGACCAGCATTTATCATATCAGTAGCAGTAGGCTGTTCTGCCAAGATAAGTTGTAGATAGTTATTTGCCAGATCGAATTTCCCCAATACAAAACAGCACCATGCAATAGGACGAAGAATTTTTTTATTTTCAGGTGAAAGTATTTCGACCCTGAAATAATGTTCCAGCGCATTTTCGTACTGATGCAGATCGAGGTAGCAGTTCCCGAGCATAGTTTGTAAATAGGCATCATCGGGTTCAAGGGATGATGCTTCAATACTCCATTTTAAAGCTGAATCATTATCTCCAAGTTTTCTGTAACAGAAAATAATTTTCTTTAAACTCCATAAACGGTTGCTATCAAACAATTCAGCCCTTTTATAATAATTAAGAGCTGATTGGAAATCGCCCATCATCTGATAGCAATATGCCAGTTTTTCGTGCACAGCCTGATCAGGTTCTGCTTTTTGAGCTAAAACCAGAAACAGTCCAGAGGCTTCAGAATAATGCATTTTACTGAAAAGAAATTCAGCCGCATTCCTCAGGATACTTGTATTGTCTTCCAGATTTTGAATCAGCCAGCTACCTGGAATATCCCATTTCAGGCTGAACACATCCCTGAAATCATTGCGAAAAGGATGAAGTTTAAAAAACCGGTATAAATCCTGCATGTATTGGGTGAAAATAAAAGCATCTTTTCCAGGCTTATTGAGCAGTTCATCCTCATTTGAAAGTTCACGCATACTTTCTGCTTCCATATTAAAAAGGCTGACTATATTGCGGCCTTGTTCATCAGGCAGATGTTTTACATTAAAACAAAATGAATATTTGTCGGAGTTACACATATAGAATGAATCCTCAAGCCCTGCAAGGAATTCCGATTTACCCTGAATCTCTTCTCCTATTGAGTTTTGAGCCGTTTCATTTTCTTTATAAAATGGCCGGAACCAATTTGAAATCTCCCTGAAAAAATCAAAGTTCTTTAACATGGCAAATGTGCCCATAAACAAATCAAGGCCTTCCATCTGCATTTCCGACATCTTTTCAATTTTGTTCAGCAAGTCAGGACTATCTTCAAAAATCTGCTCCCAATCCGGGTTTTTATCTTCAATGAGTTCATTATTAATAATATTGTCGATATCCAGTTTCTCGCGAATTTTAGATTCAAACTTTTGTACATCCGGCATAATCTCTTCGCGGAACTTGCGTGTAACATTTTCAGTTTCAAGCGATTTCAGGATTTGAAGCAAAAAGTTGTTGAGATCCGTTTTAAAGTCTTCTTCATTTTTAAAATGCTCAAAATCATCATTAATCGCAGGATAAAGTTCAATTCGCTTATCGTAAATAAATACAGCTATTATGAGCCCTGTGAATGCTCTCTGCCAAACCTGTGGCTGACGGTCCCTGTAGAATTCAATCAATACATTAAATTTCTCCTTATCAAAACAGTTTATTAAACTTAACGTGATTGCACTCACGGCCAGGCATTTTTCGTACCACGGTAAACTGGCAGATTCCCTGATTGCTTTTATCAGCAGAAGATCGGTATCGTTATATTTATCTGTTAACCACATAAGCTGGAAAAGCTTAGGCGAAATGGAAGGCAACCCTTGCGTTCCCAAAGCCTGATCTGATAAATCACTATCATTTAATAGCTTAGCATATTCCAGTTCGAAGGAATAATTATCGATTTTGCGTGTAGCTTCTTCCTTGGCTATTTCTTTTTCCTTTTCGATCTGTAGTTTTAATTGATAAATATGCATACCGGTCAGCGTATAAGCATGTTGCCGGACTTTATCAGCCAGTTCAAGTAACGAAACTTTAAGTTTTTCAAAGATTGTATTTCGCTGCGGATCAGGCACGCCCCTGAAGTTATATTCAAGTAGCATGCGATATGTTTGGTTCAGTTCCTCATACTGCAAAGTAAAATCAGCAACATGCATACCACCCATTAAAACTCCGAGTTGATTCAATGCTTCTTTCAGCCGGTTAGCATACACAAGGTTGCTTAATCCGGAGAAAGTACTATCTATTTCTGATGCAGGTATGGCCATACGATTACTTTTAACGAAGAATGAAAATTGCTATTCCCCTGATCTCAAATTTTGAAAAGTAGAAATAACAAATTTCTCCTGATTTAGGAACAACAAAAAGCAATCCAAGTAGTGATATTACTTCAACATTTCAAGGAATTCATCCTCAGATATAACGAGAATTCCAAGTTTTATCGCTTTCTGACGCTTCTCGGGCCCCATATTTTCACCTGCAACCACATAATCTGTTTTAGAAGTAACACTGCCTGACAATTTGGCACCATGCATCACAACCATTTCTTCCAATTCCTTGCGTCTTTTCGATGACCCGAATGAACCTGAAACAACAATACTTTTCCCGGATAAATTTGAAGATAGGAGTTCCGGTTGTTTTTCAGCAACCATATTAAGCCCTGCAGCTTTAAGTTTTTCTATTAATAGCAGGTTTCCAGGTTTACGAAAATATGCGAAAATACTAGCGGCGACTTTCTCTCCAATATTCTCAGCCAATTTCAATTCTTCTTCATTGGCATCAATAATGGCATCAATATTTTTGAAATGCAAAGCAAGCTTACGAGCCACGGTTTCACCCACATACCTGATACCGATAGCAAATAGAACTTTTTCGAAAGGAGCTGATTTTGAAGCATTTATTCCGTTTATGATATTTTCTGCAGTCTTTTCTTTGAAACTCAATTTCTTATCCTTTGCTCCATCTGTACTTTTAAAAACCTTTTCCAGGTTTAAAATTGAGTCATATGTTAAAGTATAGAGATCGGAAATATCCTTTACCAATTTATTATCATACAGGATTTCTATTTTACCTTCGCCCAGGCTATCGATATTCATTGCCTTGCGGTGGATAAAATGTTCAAGTTTACCTTTTATCTGTGGCGGGCAGTGGTCTTCATTGGGACAAAAGTTACCCGCTTCGCCTTCCTGTCGTTCAAGTTTGGTTCCACATTCAGGGCATGTTTCAATGAAAATTACCGGTTCAGCAAACAAATCGCGTTTGCTGAGGTCAACCCCAATAATCTTAGGGATGATCTCTCCACCCTTTTCAACAAAAACATAGTCGCCGATCCTGACATCGAGTTTAGCAATAATATCAGCATTATGAAGGCTGGCTCTTTTAACAACAGTGCCTGCCAATTGAACCGGTTTCAGATTGGCAACCGGAGTTACCACTCCTGTGCGGCCAACCTGGTAATCAATGGATAAGAGTTGGGTTGTAACCTGCTCAGCCTTGTATTTGTACGCTATTGCCCATCGAGGCGATTTAGCTGTATATCCCAGAGCCTGTTGCTGTTCCAGAGAATTAACCTTAATTACAATTCCATCGATATCAAATGTCAGTTTATCCCGTTCGCGTGCCATTTTATTAATAAAGCCAAGTACTTCATCAATTGAATTACAAAGAGCCGTTTTATTAGAGATTTTGAATCCCCATGAGGCAAGCGTTTGCAGACTCTGCTGATGAGTGTTAAATGATAATGATTCACCTAATGCATAATACATATATCCGTCTAACGGACGGCGCGCTACTTCAGCCGAATCCTGCAATTTTAAACTGCCGGCTGCAGCATTACGCGGATTTGCAAAAGGATTTTCGCCAATCTCAATCCTCTCGAGGTTCATCTTTTCAAAGCCTGGCCTTGGTAAAATAATTTCGCCTCTCACTTCGAACAGTTCAGGATATCCTGAACCAGTCAGCCTCAACGGAATGCTTCGGATTGTCCTAATATTGGTTGTAACATCATCCCCTCTTTCTCCATCACCACGGGTTAAAGCCCTGGTTAACAAACCATTCTCATATGTTAGACTAATTGAAAGACCATCAAACTTCAACTCACATATGTACTCGTATTTCCCATCCAGTAGCTTGCGGACACGATCATCAAATTCACGCAGCTCATTTTCCGAATAGGTATTTGACAGGGACAACATGGGGTACGTATGCCGTGCTGAGGCAAATTCCGATGTAATGATTCCACCCACTCGTTGAGTTGGTGAATCAGGCTGAAGGAATTCCGGATACTCTTTTTCCAAGGCAGTCAACTTTTCGAGCAGCATATCAAACTCATAATCTGAAATAAGCGGATCGGCCAGCACATAATACCGATAATTGTGATCGTTAAGTTCAGTAACAAGTTGATTTATTTGCTGTTGAGCTTCCTGTTTATTCATAATCCGGTAAATCTGCTGATATAATCTGTTTTACTTTCGTCGATACATGTTTGATTCGGATCCAGTCTAATTATCTTTCATATAGAGATCAAATTTCTCAAGGCTTAAATCCAGTTTTTTATATTCCGATGGAATAGAATCGTTACTCGACTTTTCAGTTAGAAAATATTTGTACTTGGCTGTTGGATCAATTGAAATATTAAAGTACCTGATTAGGAATCCCTGTAATATAAAATCATATTCATTATACTGATTTTTAGGTACGGTAAGCGTTGAAAATCGGGGAACGACTTTCCCGATTTTATAAACGTCAGACAAAGTTTTCTTTTCTCTGGAAATATTTCCAATCTGGCTGATTGAAACAATAAGTACTCCAACTAAAAGCAAAACAGATCCTATTCTGAATATTTTGTATTTAATTCCATCCGTATCAATTGTTAAGAGGGATCTGGAAATATATGGTGAAATCAGAAGTGCAGCGGCTAAGGCTATATATGGAAAAGCCGGGACAAGGTACCATCCTTTCTGTACCATGGTTAATGTAAGCGGGATTGAACCCGACAGTCCAATCAGAAGAAAAAAGTAAATGGCTTTTGAATTTTTGCGGAATCCGGTTTTTGCATTTTTAAACCAGGCAGTTGCAAAAACAATCGAAAGTAATACTATTACAGGAAGTAATTCGGTGAATAACCTCCAGATGATCTGCAGCCTGTAATCAGCGGTCGGCATTGAACTGACACGGCCCAGGAGTCGCTTGAATAGATAGATAGATAGACTCTCCCTGCTGACCGGGATCATAAAAAATATAAGATAAATGATAGCAGGAACCAGCAATAGAATGCCGGTGAATAACAATATTTCTCTTAATCCTTTTTCCCTGTAAACCAGCCAGAAAATAAAAGGAACAACAACCGGGAAAAGGCCGGGTATGCCTTTACTGAATGAGGCCAGGAAAATCATCAGCCCCGCTCCTATCCAATATAAATAATTCCTACTGTTATTTTTGAGACTGTAAACCATTAAAATTACAGCCGTCAGATCGAACAGGCTCATGGTATTCTCCATCAGGTTATTATGAAAACTCCACCAACAAACCGGAATCAGTATCCAGAAAAGCACCGCGATCCATCCTATTTTCCGTTCTTCCTGAGTCTTATCAAAATTCAGTTTCCAGAGTTTATTGATAAGTAAAATATGGAGTATCAGAGCCAAAAAAGTATAAAATCGCTCGACATACATTGAATCACCTAGTACTTTGTAGAAAAGTGACTGTATCCCAAAAACCAGTGGAGGCTGTTCATGAAACGAAGGTATTCCTGCTATATTCAGCTTGCTGTATTGCGGAAACCAAAAGGTACCTATACCCAAAGCCATGTTATGTGAAACACTGCTGTAAAGCATAGCATCCTGGAACATAGCATCCTGCATTAAGACCGGCAAAGTAAAAGCCAGCACAACAGAAACTGTAAGTATCCACCAGGGCAAAAAAGTATTTTTTATTCTCATAAGTAAGATCAGGAATAAAATTAGAATTCAGGTTCTGTTTGATATGCGGTATCCGTCAGGTAATCCATGACAAACATATAAAATATTCAGTTTGTACAATGTCATTTCAAAAAGAATTGCATATTTATCCCGCGATTTATTTCTATAGAAGAAGTCAAAATACTGAAAATCCGTCATGCGATTAAATTGTAAATTCAAAGTATCTTTCTACCTTCGCGATAAAAATTTAAAATTATACTTCTATGAAAAGACTTTTCCCCTTTTTTGCTCTGTTTTTGACAGCACATATCCTTTTTGCTCAGCAAAGCAACATATCCAACCGCTATACCCCTGAACTATTATGGAAACTCGGTCGTGTGAGCGACATACAGGTTTCACCTGATAATAAAACCCTTTTATATGGAGTAAGTTGGTATAACCTTGCTGAAAATAAAGGAAACCGCGATTTGTACTCACTTCCGGTGGCCGGAGGAAATGCAGTGAAAATTACAAATTATAAAGGAAGTGAAGGCAACGGAATTTTCAGGCCAGATGGCAAAAAAATTGCATTCCTATCGGCTGAATCTGGTTCAATGCAGATATGGGAAGCCAATCCTGACGGCTCCGCTCCTATCCAAATAAGTAATACTGGTGGTGATATCACCGGATTCAGGTACTCTCCTAATATGAAGTATATACTTTATACACAACGAGTTAAGCTTGACAAAACGGCTAATGATATATATCCTGATTTGCCCAAAGCCAATGCCAGGATAGAAGAAGACCTTATGTACCGACACTGGGACAGTTGGTCCGATTTCAGTTACAGCCACATATTTGTAGCATCGTATAATGATGGAAAAGTTGGAAACGGCAAGGATATTATGGATTTGCAACGGTTCGAATCTCCAATGGCTCCCTGGGGTGGAATGGAACAAATTTGCTGGAGTCCGCAAAGCGATAAAATTGCTTATACCTGCAAAAAGCTCACCGGAGTTGAATATACAAAGAGTACCAATTCCGAAATTTATGTATATAACCTGCTTACAGGAAACGAAATGAATGTATCGAAAGGCATTGCCGGATATGACCAGGATCCTGTTTTTTCACCTGATGGTAAAAAAATGGTTTGGCGAAGCATGGCGCGCGATGGTTTTGAAGCTGATAAAGACCGGATTATGATTTATGATTTTAACACTGGAAAATATACTGATTACTCTGAAAAATTTGACCAGAATGCCAATAACTTTACCTGGACTGCCGATGGTAATTCTATTTATTTTCTGAGCCCTATTCATGGTACCGTACAAATCTTTACACTTGCGCTAGGTTCTAAAGAAATAAAACAAGTTACTAACGGACAATGGGATTATTTATCTATTGCACTGGCTGGTAAGGAAATTATCGCTTCAAAACAATCGATGACAATGCCTACCGAAGTATTCAAAATTGATGCTTCGGGAAAAGAAACACAGTTATCGTTTACTAACAAAGAAATCCTGAAAGGCATCGTATCGGCAAAGGTGGAAGAGCGTTGGATGACAACCACTGACAATAAGAAAATGTTGGTTTGGGTGATCTATCCGCCTGATTTTGATCCGAATAAAAAATATCCTACATTACTTTACTGTGAAGGCGGGCCACAAAGCATGGTGGGCCAGTTTTTTTCTTACCGCTGGAATTTCCAGATTATGGCTGCCAACGATTACATAATTGTTGCACCAAACCGCAGAGGCTTACCAGGATTCGGACAGGAATGGAACGATGAAATCAGCGGTGATTACGGCGGACAAAACATGAAGGATTACTTAACAGCAATTGATGAAATGGCCAAAGAACCTTTTGTTAATAAGGATAGGCTCGGCGCTGTAGGTGCAAGTTATGGCGGGTTTTCAGTTCTCTGGTTAGCAGGGCATCACGAAAAACGCTTTAAAGTGTTTATTTCACATTGCGGAATGTTTAATCTTGAAGATCAATATCTTACCACTGATGAAATGTGGTTTGTAAATTGGGATTTAGGCGGCCCTTATTGGGAAAAAGGAAATCCAAAGGTTGATCATTCCTACGCTAATTCACCTCATAAGTTTGTTGACAAATGGGATACTCCTATCATGATCATTGAAGGTGAAAATGACTTCCGGATACCTTATACACAGGGAATGGCTGCTTTTAACGCCGCCAAACTATTGGGAATACCTGCAAAGTACCTCGATTTTACTGATGAGAGTCATTGGATAATGCAACCACAAAACAGCGTTTTATGGCAGCGGGAATTCTTCGGCTGGCTTGACAAGTATTTGAAAAAATAATCGAAATTTGTCCGGAAATTATTTCCGAGTTTGAATAACCAACTATTTACAAGACATTGTTATATAGTTGGTTATTTCATTTAGTTGTGATGGCTCAAACCATGTAAACTCATTATTACGGTTAAACCAGGTCAATTGCCGTTTGGCATACCGACGAGTGTTGGTTTTTATATTCACAATTGCTTGTTGCAAAGTAATTTTCGAATCCAGATATTCGAATATTTCTTTATAGCCGACTGTATTTAAGGCATTAAAATGTCGGAAAGGCAATAAACTCTTTACTTCTTCAACCAAACCTTTTTCAATCATTTGATCTACGCGCAATTCGATACGGGCAAATAATTCAGGCCTGGTAAGATTTAATCCAACTCTGATGATCTGGAAATCACGCTCTTTTGACTTATTCAGCCGGAGCTCTGAAAATTTTTTGCCTGTTGATTTACATACTTCAATTGCACGAAGA
>JBBQGD010000088.1:0-13587 GCA_038322655.1 Bacteroidales bacterium
CGTGTTGACCACCCGTTAAAAATGGGTATATTTAGGTTAAACGAAAGCGATTTATTAACATTATCACTCACCTGGTTGCTGAAGGTATTGTTCTTCCATACAGGGTCGTACTTAATTGTATAAACATCCTGGGTTCCTCCGGGCAGGTCAACAAATCCGACAACCTGGTTTCCGTTAGCGACATAACCGTCAATAACCTGTGAGGCAGCACCCGAATATCCCGTTCCCAGGGAACCCTGCAAACTGAGACTGGGCAACAGGGCACCTTTTGATTGATTAAGCATATACTCAGAGCTTTTCAACCGTGATTCTGCACCTTTTATCATCGGCTGGTTTTCGAGAGCAAATGAATAAACCTGCTCGGGCATTGCGGTAAGCGATGGCTGCGCACCCAGTTCAAGATCAGGAGTTTCAATTTCAAAATTTTCAGTTGATGGCAGGTCAAGCATTTGTGTCAGCGTCAGGTAAGACAGGTCGAGATTATTGCGTGCATCGACTACCTGCACATTTTCGGTTGCCCGTTGAGCCTGGATATTATACAAGTCTCCAACAGCAAGAGCACCTGCAGCAACCAGTTTCTGAAGTCGGGCAACCTGCATATCCGTAGCATCCAATTGATTTTCAGCTGTTTTAACTAATTCCTTATAAAATAATATTTGCAAGTATCCTGTGGCAATTCCCAGGCTAATATCATCCATAAATTTGTCGTTATCGTAATTTGCAGCTTCCAGGTCCATTTTACCTTGCTTAATACGGTTGATCTTTTGGAAACCATCAAAAAGGGAAAAGGATGAAGACAGGTAAAAATTATCAGTTTGAACTCTTTTTGTAGCAAACTGGTTCGTGTACCGGTCAACTGTTTTACCCCAGTTATACCCGTGCATAGCAAATCCGTTCAGGGTCGGCAGCATATTTAACTGATCCTGGAGAACAGTTGTCTGTCCGGATTTTACCTGCAACATTTGTTGCTTTATCTGGATATTGTTGCTGAGGGCGTATTCAACGCATTTTTCGAGTGTCCATACGTCCTGTGCTTGCAGTGAGTTAATGAGCAGCAGGGAACAAATTATTAAAAAATATTTTCTCATGAAAAACAACTATTAGTTTTTAATTTTATTTAGGGTATTTGTTATTGGATTAATTTTACAAAGTTATTGTAACTATCATATAAACATATGACAAAAACATTTTTAATTGCTTTTTTAACAATATTTTTTCAATTAAACAGCCAAAATACCGTTTTTGCTCAATTTTCAAAAAAAGAAAATCAGAAAGCAGCATTATACAGTGATACAATCGAAGCAGTACACTATGGAATTCATTTAACAGATATTAATCTGACGAATAAAACGATAGAAGGTTACACCGAAGTAAAACTCGTTTCAAAAACCAGTAAACTATCATCAGTTAAACTGGAGCTTGCCAGCCTTACCGTTGATTCTGTTTTTATCAAAACAGCTAAAATCAATAACTTCCGCCAGGCCGGAACACTTATTTATATTCCGATAAAATCACCATTAAATAAGGGCGATACAGTTAACACAATTATCTATTATCATGGACATCCATTTGTTGATCCAAGCGGCTGGGGCGGGTTTCATTTTGCGGGTGATTATGCGCTCAACCTTGGCGTAGGTTTCGATGCCATACCACACAACCTTGGCAAAGCTTGGTTTCCATGTATTGACGATTTCCACGACAGGGCTTTGTATGATGTATATCTCACCGTTTCAAATGATAAAAAGGCGATCAGCGGCGGTATTCTGAACGGCATAACCGATAATGGTAACAATACCTCCACCTGGCACTGGAAAACAAAATATACGCTTCCGACTTACCTTATCTCAGCCACTACCGGCAAATATGAATTGGTTCAGGATACCTTTAATGGATTGAAAGCAACAATTCCGATAACTTATTATTGCCGGCCTTCGGATGTTGCAAAAACAGCAGGAACTTTCATTCATCTAAAAAGCATTCTCAGGGTTTTCGAAAATCATTTTGGCCCATATCCGTTCGAAAGGGTTGGGTATATCGGAACACCCAGAGGCCTGGGAGCTATGGAACATGCTTCAAATATCAGTTATCCGTTTTCCGGATGGACCGGAAGCACCGACAATGAATGGTGGTATACCCATGAACTTTCGCATATGTGGTTCGGTGATCAGGTTACCTGTTCTTCGGCTGAAGATATGTGGCTTAACGAAGGCTGGGCCGTGTGGTGCGAATCATTGTACCGCGAAGGAATCTACGGGAAACAAGCCTATAAAGATAATATGCGTTCGAAACTCATGGATGTATTATTATCGGCAAATATTGCTGATGGAGGGTATTATGCAGTTTATGGAATCCCTCAGACTTTTACTTACGGAGCAACGGTGTATCAAAAGGGTGGACAAGTTGTGCACACGCTTCGCGGATATATGGGCGACAGCCTTTTCTTTCGCGGTGTAAAAGCCTACCTGCAAAAATATCGGTACAATTATGCTTCTACGTATGATCTGCGTGATTTCCTTTCAGCTTACAGCGGAATTGACCTGAAACCCTTCTTTGATGCCTGGGTTTTTGCACCCGGATTTCCGCATTTCTCAGTTGATTCAGTTATTACTGTTAAATCAAAAGGCGGCTTTGATGTTAGGGTTTTCGTGAGGCAAAAACTCAGGGGAACCATCCGTTATGCCGATTCCAATCATTTAGAACTAACATTTATAGATAGCAAATGGCAGAAAATTACTGATACAATTGTCTTTTCGGGGATTTCAGGAAACAAGACTTTTCACCTTCCGTTTTCGCCCGAAGCTGTTATGGCGGATATGGATGAAAAAATTTCGGATGCAACTACCGATGAATTTAAAACTATAAAAAGCACAGGTGAATATGAGTTCAGGCAAACCTTCTGTACACTTAAGGTGGGAAAAATTGCTGATTCAGCATTGGTTCGTATTACACATAACTGGGTTGCACCTGACAGTTTAAGTTTTTCCCAGAAGGGGTTTCGTATTTCCGATTCGCGGTATTGGACCGTAGAGGGGATATTGCCTTTAGGTTTTAAAGCAATGGGTACTTTTACCTACAAATCTGCCGTTAATCTCGACAAATCGCTGATTACAAATCCGGGAGATTCGCTGGTTATGCTTTACCGACCGGGAGCCGGAAAACCATGGAAGGGAACAAATTTCATCCGCCAGGGTTCATGGTCTGAGGGTACAATCACAGTTGATAACCTTCAAAAAGGCGAATATGCACTGGCTGTCCGGGAGCCGAATTTTATGGATAAAGTGAAAAAATAATTCCTGAATCCCTATAATTCAGGGCGAAACACTTCGATAAATCCATTATTTCACTAAGGTTTTTTTAAAGGTATTTAACAGCAAGAGTTTATGATAGAACTGTATTTCGCTGAAATTAAAAGTGTTTTCGAAAAACATGCTGATCCTGTTATTGCAGCCGGAGCTAAAGCCTATATGCGAAATAAGTCAGAATTTTATGGCCTGACCTCCCCTATCCGAAGGCAATTTACAAAAGAATTTATTTCAAAATCGGGGCTTCCGCCGTATGAACAAATGGAAGAAATGGTTCACTATGCATGGGAACAACCTCAACGCGATTGGCAATATGTTGCCATGGAAATTACAGAGAAATATGTTAAAAATGCCGGTCCTGAACTTATGGACCTGGCTGAATGGATGATAACCCATAAATCGTGGTGGGATTCGGTTGATTTTGTAGCTCCGAATATTGCCGGAATGATGTTCAAAAGATTTCCCGAAATTAAAATGCACTATATTGAGAACTGGATGCAATCGGGTCATTTGTGGCTGCTCCGCTCTTGCCTGATTCACCAATTGCGCTATAACAAAAGTACAGACGGTGTTTTACTTTTTAATCTATGCGAACGCCTGGCCGGTCATCCCGATTTCTTTATCCGTAAAGCCATTGGTTGGTCGCTGAGGCAATACTCAAAAACTTCTCCCGAAGCAGTTATTGAATTTGTGAATGATCACAAACTCAGTAATCTCAGCCGGAAAGAAGCTTTAAAAATCATAAACAAAAAAGATCCCGGTACTTTATGATTAGAAGTACCGGGATTCATGTAAATTTCAAACAACTATTCAGTATTTTCGGTAACCAGTTTAAAACCAATACCGTGTACGTTGATCAGTTCAACTGAAGTATCTTCTTTAAGGTATTTGCGTATTTTGGCAATATACACATCCATACTGCGGGCGTTGAAATAACTGTCGTTTTGCCAGATTCGGTTCAATGCAAAGCTTCGGTCAACAACCTGGTTTACATGTTCGCACAATATTTTCAGCAACTCAGCCTCTTTGCTGGTAAGTTTCTGATCTTCTCCGTTGAGATGAAGGTTCTGATGATTATAATCGAAAACGAAATTTCCTAATGTAAAAGTACCTTTATCAGATTTTCCATCCGTTGCTTTGGCTGACCGCCTCAAAATGGCTTCGATACGTGCAAGAAGTTCATCCATGCTGAAAGGCTTGGTCAGATAATCATCGCCACCAGCCTGAAATCCTTTAAGTTTATCTTCTTCGAGCGATTTAGCTGTCAGAAAAAGGATAGGAATTTGCGTATCTACTTTTCGGATATCCTTGGCTAGTGTAAATCCATCCTTTACGGGCATCATTACATCAACAACACAAAAATCAAAAGATTCCTTGTTAAAGACTTCAAGAGCTTCGAGCCCGTTTACGCAAAGCCTAGGAGCAAATCCCTTTGCTTCAAGGTAAGTACGCAGGATAGTGCCAAGATTGCGATCGTCTTCGGCAAGCAGGATTTTTATTTTTTCGTTTTCCATTTTCGGGACTATTATCATGTTAATTACCTAATATTTATTCTGATACTTAATGCAACATTTGATTAATTACTCTTTCCTGTTCTGTTCGGGGATAACATAAGGCAGAAACAATGTAAAAGTACTACCTTTTCCGGGTTCACTCTCAACAGAAATTGTGCCTCCGTGTTTTTCAACTATAAATTTTACATAACTGAGACCCAGGCCGAATCCTTTTACATTATGAACATCGCCCGTAGGAACACGGTACAGTTTTTCAAAGATCCTTTTCAGATTTGCTTTGCTTATGCCCATACCTGTGTCGTGAATCTTGATATAAATGCCATTTTCGGCATCGGCGGTTGAAACCTGAATCTGCGGTTTGCGGGGCGAATACTTGTTGGCATTATCAAGCAGGTTAAAAATAACGTTCGACAAATGGACTTTATCAGCTTTAATTAAAGGATGTTCAGCTTTAAGCGAATGGGTAATCAGACCATCGCGGATCTCAATCTGAATGGCAATTTTGTGAATAGCGTCCGAAATAAGCTGGTGAACATCAATGGCTTCGGGCCTGAGGTGGAGGTTACCTTTTTCGAGAATTGCAGTTTGCAAGATTTTTTCAGCCATTTCACCGAGGCGGTGATTTTCGTCGCCTATGATCTGAATATAATCAGTATACATTTCGTTACTCCGCGGTATATCTTTATCGGAAAGAGCCTGGCAAGCTAATGATATCGTGGATATAGGTGTTTTAAACTCATGTGTCATATTATTGATAAAGTCATTTTTAAGTTCCGATAGCTTTCGTTGCCTGATGATGGTGAAAACCGAATACGAAAACGCGGCAATAATTACCAGCACAAGCAGGAAAGATACCATCATCATCCCCCATAGGCTTTGAAGATTATATTTTCCTTGCTGTGGGAAATACAGCAGTAAAAAATCACGCGTAGCAATTGCGCTTCCCGAAAATAAAGGAAACGGAAATCCCTGAAAAAGTAATTCGTCATGATATTTTCCCGTTTTTTCAAGTACTATTTTATTCCTGTCGGGACTGAAAACGCCAAATTCATAATCAATTGAAATTCCTTTCGACAAAAATTCCATTTTCAATAATGTGTCAATCAAACCCACCGAAATCCTTGTTTCAATATCTTTGTTTTCTTCCGCTTTTAAACTTTTATTCATTAAGTAATTCAACATAAACTGCTTTCGCAAAGCGACTCCTTCAGAAAAATTTTCAGTAATGCTTTGGGGCAGTGCTTCATGAATATCTTTTCCGGAATCAGTGTATTGAGACTTGTCTTTAAGCCGCGATTCAACTCTTTTACTTTCAATTTGAGGTTGTTTTACCATTTGTATTCCCTGGATATCCATATTAGAAGCATTAGGAAGCCCGGAATATTTTTGCTGAAGCATGTTGGTATCGAGTGATAAAAGCTGTATTGAACTTTTAGTGGAGCGGCGCGTAAATTCAATTGTTTCCAGTTTTATCAACGCTATATTCACTGCTTCATCAATACTGCGCTTAAAATTGGCCTCCCTGAGTTTAAGTGAATTTTGTATCCAATATACCTGAATGCTTATAAATACAGCCATTGCGACTGACATAATAACTACTAATAAAACAAGTAATTGTTTTTTCACTTTATGGATATGCTTTTTACCTTAATCTCGCCAGTGACAAGAATATCGATGATTTAATTTATATTTATAACAAAAGGACCAAAGAATGGTCCTGCTATTTTAAACCAGGCTAAAATTGGAAACAAACTTTAAACCGGCATGTCATGTGCTGCAAATTTATGTAGCCTTATCATCAGTTATACAATTGCTTAACATATTTTAACGTTCTTTTGCTTTCGTTAACACACTTCCCTGAATTCTGATATTATTTTTGTATCGGTTTTTTTAAACAAAATGTTAATCTTACAAGTCTCTGCCGATACAGAGATATTTTCATAAGTAGTTTTGTTGTTTGTTTGTAAAAATGCGGTTCATTCAATTGGATCGCATTTTTTATTTGAATATTTTTTCGTCTTATATGTTCAACCGCTGGTCAGAAAAAGTAGGTAATTCCAGTTTTGATTTTCATATCAGATACCAGCAGCTGACATTCCATTTTTATTACCAGGGCATTAACATATTTTAACGAAATTAATTTTTTATTAACAAGCATAATGCAATTCTGTTAGTATTTTTGCATTGGTTAGTTGAACAAAAAGTTATTTTATTTCTGTATTTATTTCAGAGATTTTTTTTAACTGCTTTTGTTGTTTGTTTAGGAAAATGCGGCTCATATTCAGGGTCGCATTTTTTTAGGGGTTTTATATAACTTTCATGACAATTGAAATTATATAATACATTGATAGTATATAATTTACATTTAAAAAAGCTACGCCATCTCTTCTTTTTGAAGATTCAGCCTTCGAACTTAACACATTTTAACGATCATTATATTTCGTTAACATACTACCGGAAGTATTGATAGTACTTTTGTATCGGTTAGTTGAACAAATAGTTTGTGATACAAGTCTCTGCCGGTTACAGAGATATTTCATAACTGGTTTTGTTGTTTGTTTGGAAAAATGCGGCTCTCTTTGGGGGTCGCATTTTTTATTTGATTTTTAGTGGGCACCCATTTCCGGCAATGATGTACTTTATTGATTATGAAATATTTTACATATTTCTTAATCCACAGAACTTCATACTTAAAAGAATCAACCATTAAACTTAACACATTTTAACGATCATTATGTTTCGTTAACATAGTATCAGCATTTGTCCAAGTACATTTGCAGTGGTTAGTTGAACAAATAGTTAGTGTTACAAGTCTCTGCTGGTTACAGAGATATTTCATAACTGGATTTGTTGTTTGTTTGGAAAATGCGGCTCTCTTTGGGAGTCGCATTTTTTATTTTCACCATTCAAACCCTGAACGTTCAGAAATCTCACCTGGTTACACCAAGGTTAGGAAACTGTTAAATTAACAGTAACTATATGATCTTACTATTTTTTTTCGTACTTTTATACTCTCAAATTTTGTGAGCAGGCATAGTATTAAATCTCTTAAGTAATGATTAATCTTCAATTCCAATATAAACACGTAACGCGTTTCCTTTCGGAAGAAGAGATTTATTTAATGCAGGATGAAATAGATATCAACCACAGCCTTCTTGTCGAAAAAGCCGGAAAAGGAAATCAATTCCTGGGATGGATTGATCTTCCTTCCCAGATTCATGAGACCCTGATTAGCAGCCTTGAAGATGATGCGAAAGCCATAAGAGCGAAAGCCGAAATACTGGTGGTAATTGGAATCGGAGGTTCTTACCTGGGAGCACGGGCAATTATTGAAGCACTTTCATCGCCATTTTCAGCTTTTAATAATGATAATGGAAATCCTGTTGTATTATATGCAGGTTATAATATCAGTCAGGATTATCATGCTGAATTGCTTGCTCTGCTTGATAAAAAGGACTATGCCATAGTGGTTATTTCCAAATCCGGTACAACCACCGAGCCGGCCATTGCCTTCAGGCTGTTAAAAAATCATATTGAAAAGAAATATGGCCCTGAAGAAGCATCCGGTCGCATTATAGCCATAACCGATAGTTCCAAAGGAGCATTGAAAGTCCTTTCGGAAAAACATGGGTATAAAACCTATGTAATTCCTGATAATATTGGTGGGCGATATTCGGTGCTTACTCCTGTTGGCTTATTGCCGGCAGCAATTGCAGGATACGACATCAGGCAATTGTTGGCAGGTGCTGACGAGATGCGCATTGCCTGCCTAGCAACCTCATCAATAGCTGATAATCCTGCAGCATGCTATGTTGCAATCCGCAATTCATTATACCGCATGGGTAGTCAGATTGAAATTCTGGTTAATTACGAACCACGGTTACACTTTTTCACCGAATGGTGGAAGCAACTTTTCGGTGAAAGCGAAGGTAAGGAAAACGAGGGGTTATTTCCGGCAGGCGCTGATTTTACAGGCGATCTGCACTCGATGGGGCAATATATCCAAGAAGGACAACGAATGCTTTTTGAAACCGTAATTCATATTCAGAAATCAAAACAATTACTTTCGGTACCTAAAGATGAAACCGACCTGGAAGGGATTAACTACCTTGCGGGAAAAACACTTCAACAGGTAAACGATATAGCGGCACTGGCAACTTCACTGGCTCATATTGACCGGGAAGTTCCCAATCTTGATATTTTTCTTCCGGCTTTAGATGAACGTTCTCTTGGGGAACTCATTTATTTCTTCGAATTCGCTTGTGCGCTAAGCGGGTATCTGCTGGGTGTCAATCCATTTAATGAGCCTGGTGTTGAAGCCTACAAAAACAATATGTTTGCTTTACTTGGAAAACCGGGTTACGAAAATGAAGCAGAAGGCATCCGGGAACAAATCAGTGAGGAATAAATATTCAGACCCGGGACCTCGAAGCTTAAAATTAAAACCATGAACAGGACTCAGTAGACTCAGCGAAGCTAAAATCTTTAACAATGAAAGGAGATTACCATGGAAAACAGGCTGTTCGAATATATGAACCGACGTATTGGCGGTGATTTTACTCCTACCCGTACCTTAACAGACCCCGGACCTGTAATAACCATTTCGCGGCAAACTGGTTGCGGTGCCAGGGGAATTGCCTGGGCAATCTGCGATGAACTTAATAAAAGAATTCCGGCAGTTAGAAATCAGGGAAATTGGAGATATATCAACCGCGAAATTCTCCAGGAATCTGCCGAACAATTGCACCTTGATACTGCGGCATTAAAAAGTGTGATTGATGATAAAAACCGTGGTGTAATGGATGAGATAGTTAGTGCACTTTCAACACATTCGCACAAAAGTGATCTGAAAATTCTGAAAACGGTGCAGGGTGTTATCAGGCAATTTGCGGTCAACGGAAAAGTAATCCTTATTGGAAGGGGAGGAGCTAACATTTGCAGTGATATTAAGCTGGCGTTGCATATAAAACTGGTTGCCCCCATGGATTGGCGTATCTCAGAAATATCTCGCCGCCTGGATTTCAGCAAAGCTTATGCCACCGAATATGTGCGGAAGCGTGATGTGGAGAGGGATTTATTAGTGCTCAAACTATTTGGAAAGAAACCCGACAGTTCAATGTATGATATTGAAATCAACCGCAACCGCTTTACCGAAAAAGAACTCGCTGAAGTCATTATACAACTTGCCATTATTAAAGGCCTGGTTTAAACTTAATTAATCTAAACATCAACTATTGAAGACTGCCGGAAACTTTGAAAATTCCATCCTTACTCTGAATAATCTGAGTATTGCTTTCAGCCATGAAGGAGAAGAACATATTGCCGTAAACCACATTTCGTTTGACCTGGAACGTGGCAGTACACTTGGTATTGTTGGCGAATCGGGTTCGGGCAAATCACTAACCTCCCTGGCAATTATGGGGTTGGTCCCAAAGCCAAACGGTAAGATAAACAGCGGTTCTGTTATTTTCCGCACTCAGGATGGAGAAAATATTGATCTGCTTCAGCTGCCTGAAAAGGCAATGCGGCGGTGGCGCGGCAAAAAAATAGCCATGATTTTCCAGGAACCCATGATCTCGCTTAACCCTGCATACCGCTGCGGGAAACAAGTAATGGAAAATATCCTGGAACACGAAAACATTTCCCGTAAGGAAGCACAAATACGTACACTTGACCTTTTCCGCGAAGTAATGCTTCCCGATCCCCAAAGTACTTTTAATGCCTATCCGCACCAGGTTTCGGGCGGGCAGAAACAACGCGTGATGATTGCAATGGCACTGGCCTGTAATCCTGATATTCTGATTGCCGATGAACCCACCACCGCTTTGGATGTAACCGTTCAGAAATCCATCCTTGAATTGTTACGCACCTTACAAAAGAAACATAATATCAGTCTGATTTTTATATCGCATAACCTGGATGTAATAGCCGAAATTGCGGCTAATGTGCTTGTTATGTATAGAGGACAGATAGTTGAAAAGGGCCCGATTGGACAAATTTTTAATCGTCCACAGCATCCATATACCAAAGGATTGCTTGCATGCAGACCCCCGCTTGGAAAACGTCCGTCAAGGCTGAAAACTATTGCCGATTTTATTGATGGAGAATATGAAGGCGATATTTTTATAAATCAAAAGAAGCGGATTCAACAGCACAAAAAACTCTATTCGGAAAACCCGATTTTAAAAACTGAAGGCATCAATACTGTTTTCACTGTTAAACGAAACCTTGCCGGTAAACCGGTAAAGCAATATAAAGCAGTAAACAATGTATCTTTCGAAGTTTATCCGGGCGAAACCCTTGGGCTTGTAGGCGAATCGGGATGTGGTAAAACAACTTTAGGGCGTACCATTCTTCGCTTGGTTGAACCAAGTTCAGGAAACACAATTTATAAAAATATTCAGATTAATGATTTGAACGCAGATGATCTGCGGAATATGAGGAAGAAATTACAGATCATTTTCCAGGACCCTTACTCGTCGCTGAATCCGCGTATTACCATAGGTGAAGCAATAATTGAACCGATGCGGATTCATGGTCTACATGAAAATGAAGATACCAGGAAAGCTAAAGTTGCTGAACTACTGCAGAAAGTAGGATTAGAAGTTTCACATTACGGAAGATATCCGCATGAGTTCTCGGGTGGACAACGACAGAGAATATGCATCGCCCGCGCCCTGGCTGTTGAACCGGAGTTTATCATTTGCGACGAATCGGTTTCAGCCCTGGATGTTTCGGTACAGGCCCAGGTTTTAAATTTATTAAATGACCTGAAAAAAGAATTCGGACTCACTTACCTTTTTATCAGCCACGATCTTTCGGTAGTTCGTTATATGAGCGACAGGCTAATGGTAATGAAAAATGGCGAAATACAGGAAATGGGCGAAGCTGACGAGGTTTATACCAATCCGCAATCGGAGTATACCCGTTTGTTATTAGATGCGATCCCCAAAGGAGTTGTTTAGATTAGAAAGAGATTAACAAGATTACAAACTATTACAAAATCAATATGAAACAAACCAATAGGTCTTTGCAATTTCCTTTGCGTCCTGAAGGTAAAAAACAATTATAATGACAAAAAAGAAACAAAACCCGCAGGCTAACATTGCCCGCAACGAATTTACAAACAGGGTCTTTAACCTGTTTTCGGAGAATTCCGATAACTCATACAACTTCCGGCAAACGGCTTCACAGCTTGGAATTACCGATAAACGCGAAAAAGACCAGGTACGCTCCATACTTGAACAACTCTGTGTTCAGGGCTCATTGATCGAAATGAACCGTGGAAAATACAAACTGAATCCAAAGCTTATTACGGCAATTGCAAAAGCCAATACAGTGACAGGAATAGTTGATATGAAATCAACGGGCAAGGCATATATTATAAGTCCTGATCTGCCCGAAGATGTATTTATTGAATCAAACAACACCAATCATGCCCTGAATGGCGATAAAGTAAAAGTTCACCTTTTCCCGAAGCGTAAAAACCGTAAACCCGAAGGTGTTATTGTGGAAATTGTTGAAAGAGCAAAGAAGCAATTTGTGGGCATTGTTCACGTTTCAAAACGGTTTGCATTCCTTGTGCCTGACAGCCAGCTTATAAATGTTGATATCTATATTCCTCTTACTGCGTTAAAAGGTGCAAAACACGGGCAGAAAGCAGTTGCCCTGATCACCGAATGGCCTGAAAAAGCTACCAATCCGATTGGTGAAATTATTCATGTACTCGGACAGCCGGGCGATAACAACGTGGAAATGAACGCCATTCTGGCTGAATTCGACTTTCCGCTTGAGTTCCCTAAAGCTGCCGAAGCTGAAGCAAAACGTATTAAAAATGAAGTTTCCACAGATGAACTTACTAAACGCCGCGACTTTCGCGATATATGGACCTGCACTATTGATCCGGTGGATGCCAAGGATTTCGACGATGCACTCTCCTTGCAAAAGCTTGATGACGGTAACTGGGAAGTAGGGGTTCACATCGCTGATGTATCTCATTATGTTACTCCCGGCACAGCCATTGATACTGAAGCTTATGAGCGTGGAACCTCCATTTACCTGGTCGACAGAACCATTCCTATGTTGCCCGAACAGCTTTCGAACCTGGTTTGTTCGCTTAGGCCCAACGAAGAAAAGCTTTGCTTTTCAGCTGTTTTTAAATTGAATGACAAAGCTGAAATATTGAACGAATGGTTCGGCCGTACGGTTATAAATTCCAACAGAAGATATGCTTACGAAGAAGTACAGGTAATGATCGAAGGTGCCGAAGGCGATTACAAAAATGAACTGATGACCTTACATAATTTATCATCAAAATTAAGGGAAGAGCGGTTCAAGAAGGGTTCAATTGCATTTAAATCGCAGGAAGTAAAGTTTAAACTCGACGAAAAAGGCAAGCCGATCGGAGTAATGATCAAGGAGCAAAAAGAAGCCAATTATCTGATCGAAGACTTTATGCTACTGGCAAACCGCCGCGTAGCCGAAAAAATTGCCACGCGCAAAAATAAGGACGGCGAAGCCAAAACGTTTGTTTACCGTGTGCATGATGAACCTAATCCAGAAAAACTGATCCGTTTCTCAGAATTTCTTCAAAAACTCGGGTATGGTTTCCAAACCAATAGTCGGAGAAGCATAACAGCATCATTCAATTCGCTGTTTGATCAGATCCTCGGAAAAGGAGAAGAAAATATGATAGAAACCATTGCCATCCGAACCATGGCAAGAGCTGAGTATACCACTCAGAATATAGGGCATTACGGGCTTTCGTTCAG